>DIMS01000011.1:0-13503 GCA_002425685.1 Synergistaceae bacterium UBA5560
CGAGACCGCGCATCCCATCACGGACGCCCGGGCCATCGCCGCCGCGGAAGAAGCACTTTCTCTCCTGAAAAACCTTCCGCTCCACTGCACCGTCATCGTCCTCCTCTCCGGGGGCGGTTCGGCTCTCTTCGAACTTCCCCGGCCGCCATTGACGCTCGAAGACCTGGACGCGGCGAACCGCCTTCTCGTCACCTGCGGTGCCTCCATCACGGAGATCAACTGCGTGCGAAAACATCTCTCCGCCGTAAAGGGAGGAGGTCTCCTGCGGCATATCTTTCCCAGGAACTGCCTCACCCTCCTCGTCTCGGACGTGGTGGGAGACCCCGTGGACGCCATCGCGTCGGGCCCCACCTCGGCGGACCCCACCACCTTCGGCGATGCCCTGGATGTGTTGCGCCATTACGCTCTGGAGACGGTTTTCCCTCCAAGGGCGCTCTCCCTGCTTCGGGAGGGACACCGCGCCGCCGGAAAAGACACCTGCACCCCGGAGTTTCCCCGGGCATCCCTTGAGGAGACCGTAAAGAACACCGCCTCTTTCGCCGTCACCACCGAGGTGGTGCTGGGCAATCGGGCATTGCTGGAAAATCTGGGTCGCCGCCTTGCACAGGCCGGACTGCACACGCTGCATCTCTCCACCTTCGTCTCCGGCGAAGCCCGGGAGGTGGGACGCTTTCTCGCCGACGTGGCCCGTGAAATCCGCGCCTCTGGAAACCCCGTACCTCCTCCCGCAGCGGTCCTCACCGGAGGTGAAACGGTGGTGACACTCCGGGGCAAGGGCAAGGGAGGCCCGAACCAGGAGACGGCGCTGGCCTTCGCTCTCGCCGCCCGGGACCTCCCCGGAGTCACCCTGCTCTCCCTCGACTCGGACGGCACGGACGGCCCCACCGACGCTGCCGGGGGGCTCACCGACGGGGGGAGTTTCGCCCGCATGCACGCCGCCGGGATCGACCCGTGGAAGGCCCTTGCAGACAACGACGCCTATGCCGTCCTCGACGCGGCGGGAGATCTCCTCCGCCTCGGCCCCACGGGGACGAACCTGAACGACTGCCGGGTACTCCTGGTGGAATGACATCCGAAAAATTTCCGCTTTGTGGTATAACCGAAAAATATCTCCGGAATGGAGAAATACCCTTCTTCCGGAGAGGAGAGAATGCGAGAATGCGCACAACCGACTCTGGCCGCGGAAGAACGTGTCGTGCCTTCGACCCGAGAAGGACCAGAGAACGTGTCCACAGAAAGGAGTTTTTCACAGTGCTTGAACGAATTCGTGCCCGGGCGCGGGAACTCGCCCCGGAAATCGCCTCCTGGAGACATCATTTCCACGCCCATCCCGAACTCTCCTTCGAGGAGACGGAGACCACCCGCAAGGTGGTGGAGTTGCTCCACTCCTTCGGCTACGAAGACCTCCGGATCGGCACGGCGGGGCTTCCCACCGGAGTCGTGGCCGACCTGAACCCGGACAGGCCCGGACGGTGCCATGCACTGAGGGCCGACATCGACGCCTTGCCCATGACGGAGGAGGGAACATGCCCCTACCGCTCGACGAACCCCAAAGCCATGCATGCCTGCGGGCACGACGCACATGTGGCGATGCTCCTCGGCGCGGCCAGAATTCTCAAGGAAATGGAAGAGGACCTTCCCGGGCGGGTACGCCTGCTCTTCCAGCCTTCGGAGGAGTCACCCCACCGCAGCGGTGCCCGGGCCATGATCGCCGAACAGGCTCTGGCAGGAGTGGACACCATCTCGGGCCTGCACGTCTGGTCGCCTCTCGCAAGCGGTACGCTGGGCTATCGCACCGGCCCTCTCATGGCCTCGGCGGATCAATGGGAGTGCACCATCGAAGGGAAAGGAGGGCACGGAGCGCTTCCTCATCAGGCGGTGGACCCCGTCGTGACCGCCTCCCTGCTCGTGAACGCACTCCAGACCATCGTGAGCCGCGAGCTCAACCCCCTGGACACGGCGGTTCTCACCGTGGGCAAAATCGAGGCGGGCACCACCTTCAACATCATCCCCGACAGGGCGGAAATGATGGGGACCGTGCGCACCCTCGACCAGGGCGTGCGAAAGGATATACAGGTCCGCATGCGACGCATCGTGGAGGGGCTCTGCGAAACAATGCGCTGCAAGGCCGATTTCCGCTATAAGGAAGTCCTGCCTCCGACGGTAAACGACCCCGGTCTCGCAGCGAAAGCGGCGACCCTGGCAAAAACCCTCTTCGGAGAGGACAACGTCCTGGAGATTCCTCCCGTCATGGCCTCGGAGGACATGAGCCTGTTCCTGGAAAAAATCCCAGGAGTCTTTCTGTTCCTCGGCACGGGCAATACCGCAAAGGGACTTGCGCAGGCACATCACCATCCCCGTTTCGACGTGGACGACGACGTTCTTCCCTTGGGCGTCTCTCTCCATTGTCTTCTGGCCTGGGCATCCCTGGCGGGCGCGCTGTAAAGGCCGAAATGGTCGTACCTGCGGGCGCACGCGCCTCGGCGCTCCGCATTTCCATCTTTCTGGAAGAAGAACGCTTGTGCGGTGAAAGCGGAATTTCTATAATAATGTTGCTCGTCACCGTTCTTTGTCGCAAGAGCGCCTTCCTGTATTCCGAACGGACAAGGCGCACGAGGGGAGGGACGAACCTTGGGCACCGTCCACGTGGATGATCTCAAATCGGGCATGACGCTCGCAAAACCCGTCGTCGCTCCGAACGGACGCTTTCTTCTTCCCGAGGGGGCGGTCCTCAAGGACAAGAACATCCAGGTCTTCAAGATCTGGGGTGTCACCGAGGCGCATGTGGTGGGACACGACCAGGAGCGCATCGAAGAACAGAGCATCGCCCGCTTCAGTCCCGAGCATCTTCGCCTCGCCGAGGCGCATCTGGCCGTGCGTTTTCCCCAAAACGTCGCTGAATCGCACTTTCTTGCGGAGACACATCGTCTCTGCCTTCTCCGTCTGGCGGAACACCTCGCGGAGGGACGCCCGCTTCCGGAGCAACCATCGCTTCCGGAGGCACCATCCCAGGAAACGCGGGGTACCTCCGGGAAACCACCTTCCCTTCAGGAGCTGGTGGAAGGCGAGGTTCAGCTCGCGTCCTTTCCGGACGTGTATTTCCGTATCCAGGAGGTTCTGGAGGACGCCCGGAGTTCCGCAAGCCACATCGCCGACGTGGTGAGCGAGGACACGAGCCTCACAGCGAAGCTTCTCAAGCTGGTGAACAGTTCCTTCTACGGCTTTCCCTCCCGCATCGAGTCCATCTCCCGGGCGGTGGCCCTCATCGGCACCAACGAACTTTCCACCCTCGCCCTGGGAATTTCCGTGGTGCACTGCTTTCGAAACATTCCGCCCTCGGTGTTCGACATGAAATCCTTCTGGCAACATTCCGTGGCGTGCGGCGTCTTCTCCCGCATTCTGGCCCGGGAAAAATCGGGGCTCTCGGAGGAACGTCTCTTCGTGGCGGGGCTCCTGCACGATGTGGGGCGCCTCGTCCTCGCCCGGAGCAGGCCACGCCAGCTCGCCCAGGCCATGGCGCTGAGCCGGAAGAGACGCATTCCGCTCTTCGAGGCGGAGCGGGAAGTTCTCGACTTCGACCATACCCAGGTGGGAGGACTGCTGCTCAGGACCTGGAAAATTCCGGGCGCCCTGGAAACGCTGGTGCGGTTTCACCACGCACCTCTTTCGGCGCATCCCGCCGCGGAGGCGGCGGTGGTGAACGTCGCCGATGCGCTGGCCATCTCCCTCGCCATCGGCCGCAGCGGTTCCTTTTACGTTCCCTTCACGGACGACGAGGTCTGGGGCACGCTCCATCTTTCTCCGAGCGTACTCTCTCCCACCGTCGCCCAGGCGGAACGTCAGATCAAGGAGATCACCGATCTCTTCCTCTCCTCCGAGGCCGTGGAAGAATGACCCGCAAGACGGGCGAACGGCGCGAATCCGCACTTCACGAGGAGATTCCGGAGCAACACCTGTCCGACTCCTCCACTCCTCCGAAAGGACGGGGAAAGAAAACGGTGCCTCCCCTTTCTCCGGAGGAACGCCTTGCCATCTACGCGGAGGAGAGACGCGCCGCCCTTGAAGCCTTGGGCGTCGCCGCGTCCCTCGCCCGCTTCGACACCGGCACGAGCCGGCTGGAGGATCTCCGGGCCATTCTCAAGGAAACCGAAAACCGGGCGAACATGCTCGTTCGTTTCAAGGCACTGACGTTCTACCTGGTGGACGAATCGGATTCCAGTTTCTACCAGGCCTACTGCAGTGATCTCCTGTGGGAGCGCTTCTTCGAGGAGGAGCTGCAGCCCCTCATCGACGACCGCACCTTCGCCTGGGCCATCTCCCGGGAGCGGTGCGTCATCGTCTCTTCGAAAAAACGCACGGAGCGCATGCTCCTCCATGTCCTCGCAACCCCCTCCCGCACGCGGGGAATGTTTGTGGCCGTCCTCGATCAGGACAAGAAAACCATCCGGGACCATTCCCTCTCCCTCCTGTCGGTGGTGATGTTCACCGCCGCCGCCGCGCTGGAGAGCTTCTTCCTCTACAAGAACGTGCGGGAGCTGAACGCCAAGCTGGTCTCCCACATCCAGCACCTGGAGACCACCGAGAAGGAACTCGCCCGCTACCGCAACCGCCTTGAGGAAGAGGTGGGGGAACGCACAGTGGAACTGCAGAAGACGAACCGGCGCCTTCGGGAGGAGATCCGGCAGCATCAGGAGGCGGAACGATCCCTCGCGGAAAGCCGCGAGCGCTTTCGGGCTCTCGTGGAGAATTCCTCCGACGTGGTGTGGGAGATGGATGGAGAAGGGCGTTTCACCTACGTGAGCCCGAAGATCGAGGAACTTCTGGGAATTCCTCCCGAAAAAGTTCTCGGCATGCGCTTCTACGACACTTTCGACTGCGGTGAGGAGGAGCGGGAACGGTTCCGGATCGGCCTGGAGGAGATCAAGAAACGAGGGGCCCCCTTCATCCGTGTGGAATGCGCTTGGCGTGCCGCGGACGGTCGGCGCTTCTTCTTCGAGGCGAGCGGCCAGCCCTTTTTCGATGCGGTGGGAACGCTTGCGGGGTACCGGGGTGTCAGCCGGGACGTGACGGAGGCCAAGAGCACCCTGGAACAAATGGCCTTCCAGGCGACGCACGACCCGCTCACCTCACTTCCCAACCGTGCGCTCTTCGCGGACAGGCTCGACATGGCCCTCGCCCTTGCGCGGCGCAAGAACGAATCGGTGGCGGTGTTCTTCCTCGACCTCGACGGATTCAAGACCGTGAACGACTCCCTGGGGCACGATGTGGGAGACCGCCTTCTCGTCTCCGTGGCGAACCGTCTTCGGGAGCAGATCCGGGATATGGACACGGTGTCCCGCATGGGAGGCGACGAGTTCACCTTCATTTTTCCCGGAGTGCATGACCGGGCCGAAACGGCCCGCATCGCCGAGCGGATTCTCGCCGCGGTGGCGGAGGAAATCCGCCTGGAAAGCGAAGAGAGCGCCCCTCCGCTCGACATCTCCGTGACGGCAAGCATGGGCATCGCCGTCTTTCCCTGGGACGGCGAGGACGTGCAGACCCTGATGAAGCGCGCCGACGCGGCCCTGTACCGGGCCAAGGTGCTCGGACGCAACGCCTACCGTTTCTGGAACGCTCAGGATACGGAAGTCTTCGGGGAGATCGTGGACGATGCGATGATGCGCAAACGCCTGGAAGAGCACCTTCAGGAGACGAGGGGCTTCCTCGACGCCGTGATCAACGCCGTGGGGCATCCCATCTTCATGAAGAACGAGGAGCGCCGCTACGTGCTCGCCAACGACACCTATTGCCGCTGGATCGGACGCCCGCGGGAGGAGATTCTGGGCAAGCTCCCCGAGGACATCTTCTCCGCCGAGGACGCGGCGGCCTTTTCCAGGACGGACCTGCGAATTCTCGAAACGGGGGAGTCCATCACCGCGGAAGAGAAGATCGCCGTAAAAACCGGAGCGGACGGAAAACCCCGGACAGTGCTCATCTCAAAATCCCCCTACACCGACGCAAAGGGGCGGCGCTACGTGGTGGGCAGCATTCTGGACATCACGGGCAGAAAGGCCGCGGAATACCTTCTCTCCCTCGGCGAGCACAATTTCCGCGCCCTCTTCGACCAGGCGGCGAATCCCATGGTGATCCTCGATCCCGAGGGGTACTTTCTCGCGGTGAACAGCGCAACCCTCCGAAACCTGGGCTACGCACGGGAAGAATTCCTTCGCCTCACCCCAAGGGATCTTGTTCCCGAGGGCCATCACTGCCTTTCCCCGGAGAACCTCGCCGTGGTCTGTACCAAGGGGAGCCTCACCTACGAAACGGTGCAGCGGAGACGGGACGGCACGCTCGTCCCCGTGGAGACGCACGCCGCCCGCATCGTCTTCGACGGCAGGCCCGCCGTGCTCGCCCTCAACCGCTTCCTGAAGGAAGACGGTGACAGGAACGAAACATGAACATCGGGGACACCTCGCGTCGCGAAGCATCCCCGATGTCGCCCGAATCCCGTAAACCTTCCTTTCCGCATCGGCGCGGCAGTTTCTCTTGCCCGATGCGGCGATCCCCCTTCGCTCAGACGCCTTTGCCGCAGAGCACCGCCAGAGCGTTTGCCACCGTGACGGCCACCCCCACGGGGAGGCAGGCCGGATCGATGTCGAAGTGCGGATTGTGCCCCTCCACGACGAGACCCTTCTCCCGGTTCGCCGAACCGAGACGGAAAAAGGCCCCCGGAACGGCCTGGGCGAAATAGGCGAAATCCTCCACGCCGAGACTCGCCGTCTCCAGCACCTCCACGTTCTCCGGTCCCAGCAGGCGCGTTCCCGACGCCGCCACCAGGTCCACGAGAGCCCGGTCGTTCAGAAGCGGCACGTACCCCTCCTGGCGGCGCACCTCCGCGCTTCCGCCGAGCCCTTCCGCCACCGTTTTCACCACCTCCGCCACCCGGGCGTTCACCTTTTCCCGCGTCTCCGGCAGGAGGGTCCTCACCGTGGCCTCCATCTCAACCCGGTCGGCGATGACGTTCCGGGCCGTGCCGCCCCGGATCACCCCCACGGTGACCACCGCGCTGTCCCGGGGATCCACGTTCCGGCTCACCACCGACTGAAGCGCCGTCAGCACGTACCCCGCGACGGCCACGGCATCGACGCCTCCGTGCGGATAGGCCCCGTGGGAGGAGCATCCCCGGAGCACGATGTCCAGCGCGTCCGAGGCGGCGCACATCTGGCCGTACTTGACGCCGATGCGTCCCGCCTCCAGCTCGGGGCAGACGTGGAGTCCAAAGACCGCATCCACTTTGGGATTTTCCAGCACCCCTTCCCGGATCATGGGCTCCGCGCCGCCGTCGGACTCCTCCGCGGGTTGGAAGAGAAACTTCACCGTCCCGGAAAAACGGCTCCGCAGCTCCGCGAGCAGACGGGCCGCGCCGAGGAGGATCGCCGTGTGGGCATCGTGCCCGCAGGCGTGCATCACCCCCGGCGTCCGTGACGCATAGGGCACCTCGTTGTCTTCCTGAATCGGCAGCGCATCCATATCCGCCCGGAGCGCCACCACCCGCGGAGCACCGCCCGAAGAAGGCGCGGTGCCCTCCAGCAGACCGAGCACACCCGTCCGGGCAACGGTGCGGCAGGAAATTCCCAGTTTCTCTAGCTCTTCCCGCACCCGGCGGCTCGTCCGGGTCTCCGCGAACCCCAGCTCCGGATGGGCATGGAACTCCTCGCGGAGTTCCCGCACCCATTCCGCCAGTTCCCGGGCCCTCCCGAGCAGGTCGGGAGCCGTATCCTCCACGACAGCTCTCTCCATTTTTCCGTCCGTCATCTCCGACATCGCCTCCTCAAACATCCTCCCAGAAGAACGCCGCAGCGCGCCTCTGCATCAATGCGTCAGCGCCACACCACGTTCCGGATCTCACGGAACCCGAGCCCCGGCCCTTCACCGAGGACGATGCGGGGACCGTCGCAGGTGATACCTCCCTCAACGGGATCCTCCGCGCAGAGATCCGGCGTGTCCAGATCGATCCGGGTGATGCAGGGACAGGCCGCTGCCACGTGCGCCGCGGCGGTGACGCTCAATTTGGTCTCCATCATGCTGCCGATCATGGCCTCCACGCCGAAGCTCTCCGCCACCGCCGCGATCTGGAGCGCCCGGCGAATGCCTCCGCTCTTCATGAGCTTGATGTTCACCAGATCCGCCGCACCTTCCGCCAGAATGCGCGCCGCATCCCGTGGAGAATACACGGACTCGTCGGCGAGGACCGGCACGGACACGGCGTTCCGGACGAGTTTCATTCCCTCGATGTCCTCCGCGGGAACGGGCTGCTCCACAAGCTCCAGGTTCGGATCGGTCTCCTCCAGCTTCCGGAGAATGCGCACCGCCTCCTTGGGACTCCATCCCTGGTTCGCGTCGAGCCGGAAGGCGACACCAGGCCCCACCGCATCCCGGATGGCAGTGATGCGCACCAGGTCCAGAGCCGGATTCTTTCCCACCTTGAGCTTGAGGATGCGGAATCCTCTGCGAACCGCCTCGAGACTGTCCTCCACCATCACCTCCGGCGTGTCGACACTGATGGTGAGGTCCGTCTCGAGCTCCCGCCGCCCGCTGCCGAGCAGGCGGGCCAGAGGCGCTCCGTATCGCTGCCCCCAGAGATCGTGAAGCGCCATGTCGAGCGCTGCCTTGGGAGACGCATTGTGCACGAGGCTTTTGTCCAGCAGGCGGAGGAGATCGTCCAGATCCTCCACGTCCCGCCCCAGGAGCAAAGGTTTCAGGTGGTCCTCCAGCGCCGCGACGATGCTCCCCCGGATATCGCCGGTGATAACCGCCGTGGGCGGCGCCTCTCCGTAGCCCACGTGCCCCGTGTCCGTCTCCAGGCGCACGACGATGTCCTCCACGGAGCGCACTTCCCGCAGCGCCGTCCGGAAGGGTTTCTTCAACGGCACTGACAGGGTTCCCAAACGCATGTCGGTGATCCGCACTTCCATCGCACCTCCTCGAAAGCCGTAGAAAAAATCGTTCCCGTCACCGCTGTCGCGTTTCGACCCCCGCAGCATACACGAAAAATGCCCTTTCGGCCCGGCAATGTGCGGCTCTTCTTGCGAAAAACCTCTTTTCCTGCGGCACTGTGACCAATTCATCTTGCATTACTCCGGAGAACAGGTTAGCATGAAATTCCGGGATGTCCGGTCCGCCGGAGGCAGGCCGCAGGTACGAGAAAACGGAGGCGCGAGAGATGACGGAGACGACGCGGGAACAGGAACAGCTCTTTCCTGAGATGGGGCCTTCCTTTCGCGAGTTCATCGAGGCCAGCCCCTCGGTCATGTTGCTCATCGCTCCCGAGACCGGCGCGATCGTCCGGGCGAACGAGGCGGCGGCGACCTTCTACGGATATTCCAGGGAGCGGCTCGAACGCATGCGCATTGCGGAGATCAACACCCTCACCCCGGAGGAAATCCTCCGGGAAATGACCGCCGCAAAAGCCAACCGCAAGAGTTTTTTCCGCTTCAGCCACCGCCTGGCCTCGGGAGAGCTGCGAGCCGTACACGTCTATTCCTCCCCCGTCCAGGTGGAGGGCAAGCGGCTACTCTGTTCCATCGTTCAGGATGTGACGGACCTGAAAAGCGACGAGGACCGGGCGGAACGACGCCGTCTGGAGGAACACCTCGCCCGCAGCGTGGCCCTCCTCGGGGCCGCCATCGAGTCCGTGGCGGAGGGCATCATCGTGGTGGACTTAAAGGGGCGGGTGCTCATCTACAACGCCAACTTCGAACGCTTCTGGAACACTCCCTCGGGGTGGAGCACCGCCTTCGACCCGGAGGAACGACTGACCTTCCTGAGCAATCTCGCCGAGGACCGGGAAGAGTTCGTGAAGCTCATCCAGACCGTCCGGAACCGCCCCGACATGGAGCGGAGCGGCACGGTGCATCTGGCGGACGGGCGGATCGTGGAGTTCGAGTCCCGCCCTTTCCGGGCGGAGGAGACCATTCTCGGGCGCATCTGGAGTGTCCGGGACGTGACCGAACGGGAGGAGGCCCGAAAGGCCCTCGAGACCTCCCTCCGGGAGAAGGAACTGCTGCTGCGGGAAATCCACCACCGGGTGAAGAACAACCTGCAGACCGTGGCGAGCCTCCTCTCGCTCCATCTGGGAACCACGGCGAATCCCAAGGTAAAAGAGGCGCTGATGGAAAGCCGCGGCCGCGTGCAGAGCATGGCGCTCATCCACGAGAAAATCTACCGCTCCCGGGACGTCTCCGCCGTCAATCTGGGGGAGTACGTGGCGGACGTGGTGCGGAGCGTGGCCGGAGCGTTTGGCCTGCCCAGCCAGACCGTGACGCTCGACATCGAGGCGGAACCACTTCCCCTGGACATCGACCGGGCCGTTCCCTGCGGCCTCGTTCTCAACGAACTCGTGACCAACGTGTACAAACACGCCTTTCCGCAGGGGCAGGAGGGAACGCTTTTCGTGCGCATCGCCGCGGACCGGGAGGGATTCGCACAGATTACCATCGCCGATGACGGCGTGGGGCTTCCCGAAGGGTTCGACCCTCGGGCGCTGCACTCGCTGGGAATCACCGTCGTGGCCGCCCTGGTGGAACAGATCGGAGGAACACTTCATTTCTCCTCCGGCCCGCAGGAAAAGGGCACGACCGTACACATCAGCTTTCCCCTCGGAGACGGCCGGAACGGAAAGACTTCGGTGCAGGCGGTGTAACGAGAACGTCATTGCCTTCCCGAAGAATCTTGCCTATAATGACGATGTGCCACGTCACAAGGAGCCGAATGACACTTGTGTAACGCACCCCGGGCTTTTTCGAAGGAACGAAGAAGATCGGGGAATCGAAGCGCACCTGGGAACGTGCGGTGCGCGGTTATTCCGAGGAGGGGATCACGTGGAGGTGTCGCAGGTTTTGAGCGTGGAAGCCATCGGAGAAGCGGCGGGAGTGGTCTGGTCCCATCTCAGCGACAATGGAAGAACGACCCTCACGGCGCTGCACAAAGCCGTCCCTCTGCCGGACAGGCTCGTGGACACTGCGGTGGGCTGGCTCGCCCGGGAAAAGAAGATCGCCTTCGAGACCGAGGGACGAACGACCTACCTCTTCCTTCTTTAGCGAACACACACCCCTCCCGGTTTCAAACGGGAGAGGTCGTTCCAGCGGAGCATTCCTTCCACGCAGGCGTTCCTTCGGGGCAACCCAGGAGCATTCGTGGCATTTCTTCCGTGAACAGTGAAAAAACTGTTACAAACATCTCTTGACCTTCCCTGGAAAGAGAACTAGCCTTAAGAAACAAGAGCAGGGAAGGATGTGGCACCCCATGACCGACCGTGAGGAATCACTGGCAAGCCGTCGCGTACGGGTCCTCGATCCCGTGCGGGGTATGCTCGAGTGCAGAGAATGCGGTGCCAGATGGATTGTCCCTCCTCATCCCAGAGAGGAAGGACTCCCGCCGGGCTATTGGAAATGTCCCAATCGTTGCAACTGTCCCGACGAGAGCCGGGAGGAGGAACGCTGACGGCCCCGTGCCGTCCCGAAGGAAGTTCCCCGGCAAACAGCACCTCCGGAAAAACGGGAAGGTCTGACACGCCATGGATGACGAGAAGAAACGACACCGGTTCGCCGCTGCGGAAGCGGGCAAGGCGATGATGTCCCTCATGCTGGGGCGTCCCGCGTATCCGCTCTCTCTTCCTCCTTTTTCCCCCGAGAAAACCCTGGAAAAGTCCGATCCGTTTCTTCCCTCCCACCTGCGCGACCCCCGGCGACGACGCGCCCTCGCGGAAGGGCACGTCCTCTTCGCCCTGAGCGGCCTCGCCGCAGTGCGCCTTCTCCTGGACGACCGGACCCGCCCCTACCTGGACGATCCGGACGTACAAAGCGCCTACGACGCGGCCCGCTCCATCTGCGGCAGCGAGGAGGAGTGCGCCGCCTTCGTGGAGTGGCTCTGGCAGCGATGCATTGCGCTGCTCTCCCTTTCTCCCCGGCCCGAACGAATGCGCACCCTGGCGGAACAGCTTCTGCGGAAGGGAAGCCTTTCGGAGCGGGAGATTCTCCGCCATCTCTGACGGCAAGAGCACTATTTCCGTCTGTTTTTCAAATTCTTTACACTTTCGACATGACAAGGACACGCAAACAGGGTACACTGGGGACCGTCGCGGATCGAGCGAACCGGAAGAAAACGTCTCCGCCGCTTGCGAAACGCGGAAGGAGGAAACCCGTCATGACGCAATTCCGCAGCATTTTCATCTCGGACATGCATCTCGGCTGTCGCTGGTGCCAGGCCAAACTTCTCGCATCCTTCCTCTCCTCCGTCGAATGTGAAAACCTCTTCCTGGTGGGCGACATCATCGACGGCTGGAAGCTCAAACGCCGGTCGAGCTGGCCTCAATCCCACAACAAGGTTCTCCGGAAAATCCTCAAGATGTCCAAGAAAACCAGGATCTGCTACATCCCCGGCAATCACGACGAATTCCTCGACGAATTTGACGGATACCATTTCGGCCACATCGAAATCGCACGGAGCGCCAAACACGTCACCGCCGACGGCAGGCGTTTCCTCGTGATCCACGGGGACGAATTCGACCTGGTGGTGAAATACAAGCGCTGGCTCGCCGTGCTGGGTGATCTGGCCTACGAGATCTGCCTCCAGCTCAACAGTTGGCTCAACTCCCTGCGTTCCCTCCTCGGCCTTGGATACTGGTCCCTTTCTCAGTATCTCAAACACAAGGTCAAGGATGCGGTGAACTTCATCGGCGACTTCGAGAACGCGCTGCTCCATCGGGCACGTACCTCCGGCGTGGACGGGATCATCTGCGGCCACATCCACCGCCCCGCCATACGCCAGGTGGAGAACATCACCTACGCCAACTGTGGCGATTGGGTCGAGAGCTGCTCCGCCCTGGTGGAGCATCCGGACGGCACACTGGAGATCCTTCGCTGGAAGGACATGGTCTCCCGAATCCCCTTCGTCACCACCGAGGGAGAGATGGTCTTCCGCGACCCCGATCCCGCGCCACGCCCCACACCGGATCCCGTTCTTCCCGAGCCGGTGACCTCGCCTTTCTGACGTTCTTCCTTCCGATCCGGGCCGAAACGGCCCGGATCGGTACTTTTCACCCATCCACTCAGGAGGTGCGTTTCAGTGGGATACGAAAGAAATCTCGCCATCCAGCAGAAGCACCGGATTCAGCAGTCGGACCGCCGCATTCGCATTCTCGAGACGGAGGCGGAGACTCTCCGGGGAGCCCGGAAGATTCTCGAACGGTGGAATTCGAGCCTGGAGTGCTGGATGTGCGAGATCGACCGCATCACCACGGACCCGCGGGTGCGGCATATCACGCGGAGAGCGCTTTCGTTCCTTCGGGAGCCCGTTCCTGTCGGGGAAAATCTGGATCTGTACGAAAGCGCCCTGGATTTCATCAAATGGGAGCGCCGGAGCCGGACATCGGCCTTCGCCGAAGGCAAGGACACATCCCGCAAGCCCCTCCGGAAAGAGGCGAGGGATGCGGCACTGTCCCAGGGCTGACCCGGGGGAAGGGGC
>DIMS01000011.1:13621-14095 GCA_002425685.1 Synergistaceae bacterium UBA5560
CGCTGAACTGCGACAGAAGCTTTTGGATCCGCTCCGCACCGGTCGCGGTCTCCTGGGCCTCTCTGGCCACGTTCTCCGACGCCGTGGAGGTGCTCTCCGTCGCCTGCCGGATGTTTTCGATGGTGTCCACCACGGTGAGCGTTCCCTTGGTGACCTGGTCTATCCCCGAGGCCATCTCCTGGGCGGCGGCGGCCTGCTCCTGCGAGGCCGCGGCGATGTTCTGCATCACGTCGTTCACCCGGGCGATCTGGGCAAGAGACTGCTTCAGCTCCTTCTCCGCCTCCGCGGCAGCCGCCACGGTCTCTTTCATGATGGTTCCCGATTCGGTGGTGATGTCAAGGGACTGCTTCGTGTCCGCCTGGAGGGAGCCGATGAGGCTCTCCACCTGCTTGGCCGCCACGTTGGATTCCTCTGCCAGCTTGCGCACTTCCTCCGCCACCACTGCGAAGCCGCGTCCCGCCTCGCCCGCCCGGG
>DIMS01000016.1:0-6063 GCA_002425685.1 Synergistaceae bacterium UBA5560
TTTCCCAGGAATAGCGGGGGCTGACGGTGGTGATGGCGTCCGCGGCAAGGATGCCTCCCTTGAGTGCGTTGAGGCCGCCGTAGAACTCGATGCCCTCGATTGTGAAACTTTCCTTGACGAAGCCCCAGATGTTCAGCGCGTTCGGCGTTGTAATCCACTGGTGGGCCAGGTTGTGAATGGTGAGGACCGTGTCGTAGTCGTCCCGTCTGTTTCGGTAATGGCGGTGCCACTTGAGAGCGGCGGGTACCAGCGCGCCGGGCCAGTCGTGCACGTGGAGAATGTCCGGAGTCCATTCCAGTGCTCCGGGGATTTCCAGCGCGGCGAGAGAGAGGAACGCGAAGGGGAGCGTGACCAGAGGTGTCGTCTCCCGGGGATAGACTTCCGGGTCTGAGAAGAGTTCCGGTTGTTCGAGCAGGTACACCGGTGTGTTGTTCACCGATGTCTCCCACAGAGGAGCGCTGTACACACGCCAGTCAAGGGCGACATGCACACTTTTCCCGGTGGGAGTGCAGGAAAGATTCTGGGCCTCCAGACGCTCGAACATGCCGGGATAGGCGGGGAGCACGATGCGGGCGTCCACGCCGACCTCCCGGAGTGCCGCAGGAAGGGAGCCCACCACGTCCCCCAATCCGCCGAGCTTGACGAGGGGCGCCATTTCGGAGGCTACGTGGAGAACCCGAGGGCACTTCATGATCAAAGCCCCCGGAAGACGATGCCGTAGGCTTTTTCGCAGTAGTCCTTCATCATTCGATGTGTGTTGAAGTAGCTGGCGTTGAGGGCAATGGAAGATTTCATCATGGAGACCCATCGTTCCCGGTGCTGATAGTAGGAAGGAAGGACCTTCTCCCGCAGCTTCGCGTAAAGATCCACCGCGTCCTCCATCTCGTCGTAGTCGATGAGGTCCGCCTCGGCGGGTTGNNGATGGACCAGCCCGTGACGTCCTCGATCCATCCCTCGATCCACCAGCCGTCGAGAACGGAAAGGTTCATCACGCCGTTGTGGGTGCACTTCATGCCGCTCGTTCCCGATGCCTCCCGGGGGCGCTTGGGATTGTTCAGCCACAGGTCCACGCCCTCGGTGAGGAGTCCCGCGACGGACATATCGTAGTTTTCCAGGTAGACGATGGGCAGAGCGGCTCCGATCTCCTTCGATGCCCGGATGATCTGCTGGATGACCGCCTTGCCGCCTTCGTCCTGGGGATGTGCTTTCCCTGCGAAGATGAACTGCACCTGTCCCGCACAGGCGTCCAGGAGTTTCTTCATGTCGGAGAAGAGCAGGTCGGCCCGCTTGTAGGTCGCGGCCCGGCGGGCAAAGCCGATGGTGAGCACGTCCGGGTCGAGTTCCCGCCCCGTGTCCTCCAGGATCTTGGCGAGGAGTTTCATCTTCGCCGCCTGATGAGCCTTCCAGATGTCCTCGTCGGAGAGCTTGAGCGCTTGGGTGAGCCTGGAGGGGTCGTTGCTCCAGCCTGGTATCTCACGGTCGAAGAGGCGGCGCATTCCCGTGGATGTCCAGGTGAGGGAATGGACACCGTTGGTGATGGCGTCCACCTTGGAGGTGTTGAACATGCGACGGCTCACTTCGGCGTGCTTGACCGACACGCCGTTGGTGAAACGGCTGTAGCGGAGCCCCAGCTCCGTCATGGAGACGCCGTTTTCGCCGAGCATGCGCCGGAGCCGCCCGCTGAAGATGGGGTCCATGACGCGGTCCACGAGTTCGTAGGGGAAGTGGTCGTGTCCTGCGGGAACGGGTGTGTGGGTGGTGAAGACCACCTGATCGCGCACCTTCTGGAAGTTTTCGTAACCCATCTCCCGGAGCAGTTCCAGGGTGAGGAATCCCGCATGTCCTTCGTTGAGATGGAAGGTTTTGATGTTGTCGTAGCCGAGATCGCGGAGAATACGCAAGCCCCCCACGCCGAGAATGATCTCCTGGATCAGGCGGTAGCGCTGGTCGCCTCCGTAGAGGTGCCATGTGAAGGCCCTGTCTTCGGGGCTGTTCGCGTCGAAATCCGTGTCGAGGAAATAGATGGGGACGGGGTATCCGCCCTGGCCGATGAAGTCGTGCACCCAGGCACGGATGTGCAGGGAACGCCCCTCGATCATGACGGAGACTTCGTTGGGAAGGAGCTGGAGGAATTGTTCCGGCTGCCATTCCACCGAGGACTCCTGCTGCCATCCTTCGCCGTTGAACGTCTGGTTGAAATAGCCCTTTTTGTACAGAAGCGTGATTCCTACCAGGGGAACACCGAGATCCGCGGCGCTCTTGAGCGTGTCTCCCGCGAGGACGCCGAGCCCTCCCGAGTAGGTCGGAATCTGATGGTGGATGCCTATTTCCATGGAAAAGTAGGCCACGGTACGGAAGGCAGGATCATTCTCCAACATCCTGCGTAAACTTTGCCCGACGTTTTTTCCGTGCACCATGACGGACATGCTCGTTCCCCCTTCACTGATGAACTCGTCTCTGTACAGTTATACCACGCTCGGATCATCCGGGCACCGTTCGCGATGATTCCGGAACGGCGAATCCGAGAAATGCCGCGAGGTTGAGGAGTGTGCCTGATGTTCGTTCCTTTTCCGATTCGAGCAGGCGCCACATTTCGTTCTGAATGCGCCAGAGATCGAGGGTGATGCGGAGTTCCCGGATGCGTTCCAGAGAGGCGAGAACGCGTCGCAGGACAGTTTCCTCCTCGACGCTTCGTTGTGCCCGGAGTGCGTCGTGCAGCTCCCGGGCGAGGTGCGGTGCCAGCACCGACAGCTCCGGTTCGAGTCCCATGGAATGTGCTTCCTCGAGAAGTGTCTCCAGGGGTGAATTCTCGGAGAGGAGATCGAGAACGGTTTGACTCGCCTCCACCAGTTCCTGGAGACGGGAGCGGAAGGAAAGCTCCGCAGCGGCCCGGAGAAACGGAGGTGCTTTGACGCCGATGCTGTGGAGCTGTACCAGCAGGCGTTTTGATTCGTCGGTGATCTCCGTGGTTTGTTCGGACCAGCGTTCCTCCGCCTCGATGGAGCGCTCCCGGGCAACCATTTCCCGGTCATCCTGGGGGAGAATGCCCAGCTTCCAGGGACCAAGAGGAAAGTGGTTCTCCATGTGGCGGGAGAGTTCCAGGAGATCCCCCTCATAGAAAAGCCTTTTGAAGGGACGGAGGGGAGGCAGCTCATCCTCCCGGAGGCGGCACACGTCGCCCAGACCTCCCGAGGAAAGGACGCAGGCGCTCCCTTTCCACCGGCGGGTGGTGCGGCGATCCTCCACGGAGAGGTCGGAAAGCCGCAGGAACAGATCGCCTCCGCTGATGGTGTGCGAGGTCTGGTCCACCGTGAAGGCGTAGTAGGACGAAGAGGCGCCGAGCAGTGCCGCCTGAGTCGCCACGTCCTGAAGCGAGCGCCGGACGGGGAGCACGAGCTGGTCGAGGACGACGTCGCCCCGGGGCAGTTCGGGGCGATTGCCCTCGGCTTTCCGGAGGTCGTTTCGGAAGGGCTCCTCCAGATCGGGGCCGCCCGCTTCCCGGAGAAGTTCCAGCGCCCGATACGCGTAGGACAGAATCTGCGCGGTTTCGATGCCGGCAAGGTCGTTGAAGAACCAGCCGCAGGAGGTGTACATGAACATCCCCATGCGCTGTGCCTCCAGAAGGAGAAGAATCTTTCCGGCATCCTCCTCCCGAAGGGATTTTCCGAAACGTGCCGCAAGAAACGTCTCAGAAGTCTCTTCACCCTGGTCCAGGTGGAGAGAGATCGCTTCGTCTCGTAACGCCCAGGGATCCTGTGTGAACGGTGCCAGATGCGCCTCGAAAGAATCGTCCAGCTTTTCCCGGAGGCGATCCAGAGCGTGTCGCAGCGGTCTTCGCCATCGTTGATGCCAGCCATGCTCTCCGCCGGTATGGCATCCGCAGTCGCTTCGCCAGCGCTCCACCCCGTGGGCGCAGGACCAGGAGGTGTTCTCGGCGATGGTGGCCTCCCACGTTGCGGGGTGTCGGGCAAGAAAGGCGTCGATGTTGCCCAAATTCACGTCTCTTGAGGAGGAAAGAACTTGAAAGGCTCTTGCCAAGGCCATTTCGCCGAAACGATGGTGGTGCCCGTAACTCTCGCCATCCGTGGCGATCACCACGAGGCGGGGTTCTCCATTGTCGGGGACACTTCGCAAAAGGGCTTCGGCGAGGCGGTCCCCATTGTCCAGGAGTCCCCCGAAAGCGATGTCCCGGGCTATGTCCGCCGAGTAGAACACCACCACAATGCTCTTCCCCGAGGGGAGGACGACGCGATAGGGGCGACTGGTATCGAGCCCTGTCCCACCGGGAGTTTTTCGACTCTCTCCCGAGGGAGAACGCACGGAGGCGCATTGCCAGGGAGCGAGGATGGTGAAGGCGATGCCCGCCGCCGCCAATTCCTCCAGGGTCGCCGTGTCCACCGCCGTTTCCGGAAGCCACATCCCCACGGGATTTCTCCCGAAGCGGCTCCGGAAATCCACCGCTCCCCAGTGGACCTGTGTACGTTTGTCCCGGGCGGAGGCGAGGGGAAGAATCATATGATTGTAGCCCTGGGCGATGGCGTTGCCGGCACCGAATTCCCGGGAGGCCTCCTCGTCGGAAGTGCGGATTCGCGTGGCCAGGACGTGGTCGTGACGTGCCATCCAGCGGTGCAGCGTGGGGCCGACGTTGAAGCTCAGATAACGGTAGTTGTTCACGATGCTGACGATGCGCCCGTTTCCGTCGGTAAGCCGCGCCGCCCGATTCGGGCGGTAGCATTCCGCGTTGATGCGGGCGTTCCAGTCATGATAGGGGGCAGCCGAGGCGTCGGAGAGCACCTCGTCGAGCCAGGGGTCCTCTCGGGGTGGTTGATAAAAATGAGCGTGGATACAGACGCAGCGCATGGAGACTTCCCTCCCTCAGAGCGGACTGATGGGTGTTTCGTCAAGGAGCGACGGGACCCCCCCGGGTTTGAGGGCGTCGAGGCGTTCCAGAAAGAGTTCGAGAAATTCCGGAGAGGGAATACGAAGGCGGACATATCGCTCGTCCAGGTGCATGTATCCTTCCCCTGATTCGCCCGCAATGCCCTGTTCTCCCAAAAGAGTCGCCAAATTTCCCCGATTTCCGGAAAGGAGCAGGATGGGCGTTCGGGGATCCGTCGCGGCCATCCGGAGGAAGGTGTGCTTTCGGAAAAACTCCATGAGGCGCTTCTTCGTCGTGAGGACGTAGGTTCTCGTTCGTTCGAGGAAGATCGGATCGGAAAGCGCCTCCCGGGCAAGAATCGCCCCGAGGGTATTCACCGGGAAGGGAGGGTGCACTTTCCGGAAAAGTTCCAGGAGTTCCGGATGGCGTGTCACGCCGTATCCGACCCGCATTCCCGCAAGTCCCCATGCCTTGGAGAAGGAGCGGACCACGATCACATTGGGGAGGGTGAGTCGGGTTGCCCATTCATCACGGGGGAGATAGTCCCCGTAGGCCTCGTCCACAAGAAGCCAGCTTCCTCCCTTTGCGCAGGCGTGGCTCAAATGCTCGAGCTCCGCCAGAGTGAGCGTTTGGCCCGTCGGGTTGTGGGGACGATCTACGTAGAGGACGTGGGGACGTCCTCGTGCGGCACGGAGCCACGCGTCGAGATGCGCCTCGAAAAGTGGCGGATGCAGGACCAGCGGGTGATAACGGACATTGTTGAGCATCGCCTGGAGAGGAACGTCGGTGAACTGGGGAGACACCCCGCCAAGTAGGGAACCCGGAGGGAGAAGGATTCGCAGAAGCGTGAGGAGTACGCCGAAGGAGCCGTGGCCGAGGACGATGTGTTCTCTCGTGACGCCAGAGTCGCCAAGGTACTCCGCGATGGCTTCCCGGAGAGAGACGAGGTCCGGAGGAGGATAGCATCCAGGATCCCAGTTCTGAGGGGAGGCGAGAAAAGCTCGTACGGAATCGGGGACGCCGAGAGGATTCGTTCCCAGGGCACAATCCACAACCCCCCCCGGTACTTCGGCCCGAAGGTGGCTCGCTTTCCGGGTCACATAACTTTCTCGGGTGTCCCGGAGGATATCCCGGGGAAGGCGTCCCTGCCACATGGAATCCACCTCGTTTCCGCGGCATGTACG
>DIMS01000016.1:6108-6731 GCA_002425685.1 Synergistaceae bacterium UBA5560
TTCACGAGATAAAAATAAACGAAATAAAAATAGTGCATATAATCAATTATGGTCAACGATTTCTGCGGGGTTCCTATGATATACTCTGAAACGTTATGTTGCTTGGGGTTTAGGGTATCTCTTTCTGATTTTTCTGGTCTTTGCCCCTTCGTCGAATGTTGCACGACTCCCTTGGATCTGTTTTCTGGAAGCCGAGAAGGACTCGGGGAGATGTGTTTTTGTCTGTGTNNTAAAGTGAATTTTTTCGCATTTTTTGAACGGAACAAAGCTATGTGCCTGGGCGCAGCGCCGGGAGTGTCTTCCGGAGAGTGTCGCCATAGGGAGCCCCGATCGGGGGGATGGTGTACCGGATTCCGAATGTGCAGATGTCCGGACTGTCGGTGACGATGGAGGAGGAATGCATATGCCTGTGGAGACGAAGGATATCGCGTCCAAAACCAGGGAACTCGTTCTGCCCTGGAAGGACCGAAAGGGAGGGGTCATTCCCGTGTTGCAGACAGTGCAGCGGGAGTTCGGATATGTGCCCTCCGAGGCGCTTCAGACCATCTCGGAGGAACTCAAAATCCCCACCGCAGAGCTGTACGGAGTGGTCACTTTCTATGCCCAGTTTCACCTCAAGCCCA
>DIMS01000020.1 GCA_002425685.1 Synergistaceae bacterium UBA5560
AAAGTGCGGCTCATCGCCGCAGACGGCCGCCGAACACCATGAAAACCTTTTTGCGCAGGCGTGACCACACGACTCCCCGGAGGAACAACCGGCGGATGCATACCGGAAGCGCCCGTGCCGTGCCCGGGGAAGGATGCGCCGCATGCCGTCACCCACATGCCGACATCCGTTTGACTTTCTCTCCGCCACGAATATAGTATTCCTCGACAGTACTCAAGAAGCGAGCGGGCGTTTTCGAAAGAAAAATGCATGATACATGAAAAATCATGAATAAACCGCATAAAAACAGCAAAATCCCTGAAAAAAATGAATTTATCGCAGGGACATCGCTCCCGCAAGAAACACGGTCCGCACGCAAAAGCGGGCGGACGGGACCGCAGCGGAGCGGCGACATCCACACAACGGCACACGCCCGGCAAGGCGATCTTCTCCAAGGCGCGCATCGGACGGCACGACCGCGGAGTGCAAGGAGGCACACATGAAGAGCATCATACTCGACGAAGACAAGAACAGGCTACGCTACCTCGACAGCGGCGGGAGCGGAAACGTGATTCTGTTCATTCATGGGCTCGGCTGTGCCTCCTCTTTCGAGTATCCGAATGTGATCACGCAAGGCGGTCTGCAGAAAACAAGGTGCATTCTGGCGGATCTTCTCGGATACGGCTACAGCGATCATCCGAGACACGACACCTACTCCCTGACGGGCCATGCACAGGCCCTCCGTAAACTCGTCGACCATCTCGACCCGCGACGGCTCACTCTCTTCGGACACAGCATGGGCGGAGCCATAGCGATCGAGCTTGCGGAGCTGATCAAAGACCGCGTTGATGCGTTGATCGTCAGCGAAGGGAATCTCGATGCGGGAGGAGGATTCTACAGTAGAAAGATTGCCTCGTACACGCTCGACGAGTACGTTCGACACGGCCACGCGCACCTTGTCGATGAAAACATCCTGTCCGGAAACACCGAATGGGCGAACACCATGAAACATGCCGAACCCAGGGCCGTCCATTGTGATGCGGTAGACCTCATCGAAGGTCGGACCCCGAGCTGGCGGGAAAAATTATACGATTTTCCATTCAAAAAGACATACCTCTTCGGCGAAAAGTCCTTGCCCGATGACGACGAACGCGTTCTGCAAAGCAATGGAATCACCGTAAGGGTCGTCAAAGACGCGGGGCACAACATGGCGCTGGAGAATCCCCTCGGGTTGGCGGAAGCGATCGTGCAGTCGCTCTGACAACCGCGCCACTCCGCTCCGTTTTTCGGCTCGAAAAAATGCCCTGCGCGCGCCCTGACCGAACCCCGTTCCGGGAACGCACCGTACCCGCCTCGCCCGAAGCATCGCCGCCGGCTGGCCAGACCCAAAATGAAATACCACGAGGAGCATTGGTATCGGCAGTGACCAACCCTCCAAATTGAGCATAACAAGGGAAATTGGTATCGGCAGCTCCCGGAAAATCAACCCTACGTAACGACGGGACTCCCGGGGTGAGTACTGCGGCGGCAACAAAGAGTTTCCCTTCCGAGAGATCGTTTCGCACAACGTGACGCACACAACGCAATGCCGAACGTCCTCCTCAAAAAGAGAGGCATTTTTACCTACATAACACAGATTCGTCACTTTTCCAACATTGTTCGAGGCGTCTCCCTTCTGTTATAAACACTATGGTGGAACATGTCGCATGCTTCGTGAGGAAACGCGACACCATGTCGGCCCGCATGCTTAAAAACGTCGCGGCGGGAATGCTCCCGGGAGAAAACGCCCAGCGGCGGCGCATCGGCATTGTGTGCTCCGCCGGAATGAGAGGAACGCAGAAACGAACGAAGCGCAGGGGTGAAAGAAATCCAGGTAAGAAGGACATTCCTGCGGAGAAGAAGCGGGGTGGTCGATGCAACGCAGGCAGGACATGGCTTGCTTCGAGAGCAGATGACGCAAGACGGAAAGATACGGGACAGAGCGGGACGAAAGACGACATGGCTTGATTCGAGATGAGACGGAAGGACACGGGAGACAGAACGGGACGAAAGACAACATGGCTTTATCCAAGATGAGATGAGACAAGATGACCCGAGACGAGGCGAGGCAAGGCGCGAGTCGACGCGACGACAAGGGCATCATGCAAGGATGTTACGAGAGGAGCGTGTACGATGAAACGGGGAAAGATGCTGCGGAAGTCTCTTGCGGTGCTGCTCGGTACAATGGCGGTGCTCCTGGTGGTATCCGTCGCCTTCGGGGCGACCCTGGCGGAGATCAAAGCGCGGGGAACGCTCAACCTTGGCCTGGAGGACGAGGATTGGGGACGGTTCCACATGTGGAAGAACGGCGCCGCCTCGGGCTTCGACGTGGACCTGGCGGAGAAGATCGCCGCCGCGGCGGGCGTCCCCCTCAAGATCGTGCCGCTTCCCTGGGGTGACGGCGACGCGGGAAGCGTGAGCGGTGCCTGGAGCCCCGGAGGGTGGCCTCCCTTCGGCGTGGATCTCATTCTCTCCGGTGTCACCATCACCCCCGAGCGCGCCGCCTATGTGACCTTCTCGGAGCAGTATTTCACGGCAGGGCAGATGGTACTCTTCCGGAAAGCGGCCCCCGTCCCCGACGCCGCCGCTCTGGCGGGCAGAAAACTCGGCGTCCAGCAGGCCACCACGAGCGAAAGCACCGCGAGGGAGCGTTTTGGATCAAGCGCACTCTTCGTCTTCGCCGCTGTTCCGGAGATGCTCGACGCCCTGCGGGCGGGAGCTCTCGACGCGGTTCTTCTCGACAGCCCCTTCGCCCTGACGGAAGCGAAGGACGATTCTTCCCTGGCCGTGCTGGAGGAGCTGTTCTCCTCCGAGGAGTTCGGCGTCGTGCTCCCCAAGGAGGTGGATCCGGCGTTCAAGGCCCTGGTGGACGAGGTGGTGCGACAGGAACGGGACGCCCTGTACGAGAAATGGTTCAAATAGCACTGTAACCCGAGGGCCCGTGTGCTCCGGTTTTCGGAGCGGGTCCTCGGGCCCCGGTTCCACACCCGCCGCGGGAAGGTCATGCGGCGAGAGCGGCCCGGATCAGCACCTCCAGAGCGGCGTCGGGAAAGCCCCGGCTCCTGGCTGCGGAAAAGGAGCAGCGCAGAATGTCCTTCCAGGCGTCGCCGAGCAAGGAGGGCGCGAGCGTCAGGGCCGCCCGCACCAGTGACGCGCTATAGTTCGGGTCCGTGGCCCATTGGAGGCGCGTGCCGTCCTTCCGGGGCGCTCCCCAGGAGAGCCCCGCAAAGAAGAGCCAGCAGCAGTCCGCATTGCGCGCCGCAAGGGGAAAGCACGTGGCGAGGAGCCGGGAGTAATCCGCCAGAAAATGTTCCAGCGATCTATAGTACCGGAACGCGGCATCCACTCGCCGCTCCGCCCCGCCGACCCATTCCTTCGTGGCGCTGTTCCAGCAGAGGCCGCCCTCGGCCACCCAGCTCCGGGTGCATTTGATGCCCGCCAGATTCCAGGTGCGGCGCATCGCCGCGGAACGGAATCCCCCGGTCTCGTGCCAGGTCTGCACCGCCGCGCCGAAGGCGTTGAGCGGCGCCCCTCGGTGAAGGGTGCGGGCGCCGTTGCCGACACGCACCGCCTCGAAGACCAAGCGGGGCATTTTTTCCGGAGAGTCGTCTCTCCGAGGGAGCAATTCCGCTCTCTTTCGGGGATCCGTTTCCGCATCTCCCGCCGTCTTCGCCGTCGCTCCCGTTGTCGTCGCTTTCGTCACCATCACTCCCGTTCCCATCGCTCCCGCTTTCATCGCTTCCGCTTCCGTCTCTCTCGTGGCCTTCACCGCAGCCTCCGTTCCCACATCTGTTTCCGAATCTCCCGCCGCCGTCGCCATCGCGTTCGTTACCATCACTCCCGTTTCCGGGGTGGGGTGCTCACCGTCGGGGGCGACGAGGGATGCGACACCGAGACCGGCGTTCTTTTCGTGCCGCTCCTTCTGGCTGTTCCGCTTGCCCTGTTGCTGCAACGTGCGAAAAAGCGACCGCGCTTCCGCAGGCGGACCGCCGAAGCCGCTCGCGGAGGTCATGCGCCCGGCCTCCCCGCCGACCTGCCCGAACGGGTTTCGCCCCGAAAGAGCGTGGTCGCCGCACGGGGCACCGCCGCCGAAGCCGTCTCGTCACGGCAAAACATTCCCGCCTCAAGTACCGCCTGCAGGCGTCGGATCGCCTCGGTGAGGGCGTCGAGGCGGCTCTCCATGCGTACCAGCAGATAGGCCGCCACCACCACGGAAAATCCGTGCTGGACGAACTGTTGCAGAAGTTCCGTCATGTCTGCCTCCTCCTTCCTTGTCTCCCCTTGTCTCCGGGGCTTTCTTACGAGCCTTTCCTGGCGATGTCTCTGTGGGCCTTTTCCATAGACTTTTTCCATAAGCCTTCCATGAACCTTTTCTCCAGGCCTTCTCTCCGGCCCGCTCCGGGTCTTTGGGTTCCGGCCGTCGCCCCGAAGCCTTTCTCCAAAAAAACAAAAACCTTCCTTATATATAGATATAAAGAGGGAGGAGGAGGAGGAGGCAGGAAGGGGCGGCGACGGAAAATCCGGCTGCGACAGGCGAAGCGCAGAACGCCAAGACACGCATGCAAAACGCATGTGAAATGCAGGGAAAACGCGTGCACAACCCCGGAAAAACGGGGCGGCGATTCCTGGCGCTGCACGAGCGCCCGCCGCCCCCGCAAACGCTTCAAAGTAAAAACATTTAGACCCTTTGGCTTTCAGATCTAAAAACAGCCAGGCCTCCACGTTCATCGACTCAAGACCATTGACTTCAGGCCTCTTGACCCAAACCAATTGACTCTAAGTCCTTGGCTCCGGGCCAATTGCCCAGAGCCCAAAGACGCCACCTCTCCTCCGGGCCGCTCGATTTCAAGCCGCTAGGCCACCACTTCCGTGACGTTCCGGGACACGACCTCGGCACGGACGATCATGTCCGGCCCGACGAGAAACAGGTCACTGTCGATGATGGCCTGCATGGCCGCCGTCACTTCTCCCTCGGTGAGATCCGTCCGAGGATTGGACAGGGAAAGAATCCACTCTTTCCCCGAGGACAGGCCGAAGATCATACGCAACGTTCTGGTCTCCATGAAATGTCACCTCCTTTCGTTCGTTCGTTCGTTCCTTGGCTTGCTCGTTCGTTCCTTCCTTTCTTCCCTCCGCCGTCCCTCGGCGAGGCCCTTCACGGAAAGATCCGTCAGGCCGTCACCAGGTCCGTGTCCTGCTTCTGTACCTCCAGCCGGGGATAGAGACAGAGCCCGGCCAGGGCGTTCGCCACGGCGTCCACGTCGTCCGCGGAGGCCTCGGGGTCGATGCCCCGCCAGGAGAGGGTCTTGCTCTTCGGCTTGCCCCACTCGTCGCTGCCGGTCTGCACCTTGAGAATCAGCCGGCTGCCCTCGGAAAGAAAACTCGCCATGCCTTTCACCTCCCTTCTGATGCAAAAATGTGTCGGAACCGTGTGGAGCGTGCCGCGCTTCTTCGCGGAAGGCGCGGAAGCGCTCCGGAGAGCGGGCCTTCGATGGTGCCGAATTTCCACCTCCGTTCCACGCATTCA
Source organism: Synergistaceae bacterium UBA5560 (assembly GCA_002425685.1). Lineage (GTDB taxonomy): Bacteria > Synergistota > Synergistia > Synergistales > Aminiphilaceae > Aminiphilus. The sequence goes on from DIMS01000020.1 coordinate 5,546, forward strand.
GCCTAAATGACATATTCAGTTCACGCAATACGCATAAATATGTCATCAAAAGGCATTTCACTTTCGTTTCTTCAGTTCTTCTCCCAACTTTCCCCCGGTTTTTCCGCAGCTTTTTTTGCAGGTTTTCCTTCGGATTTTGCAGGTTTGCTCATCGATTTTTCAGGACTCGGAGTTTTCATGCACACACAACAGAGGCGCAACCTGCGCCTGAGGGACCTCCGCCGGAGTGCGCCATCCGGGGTGCGTTACCTGTTCCGATTCCTGTCCGACGCTTCCCTTGGTTCGGCTCTGCCCAGGTTGGCGCGTTTCCTCCTCCTTCCGCAGAAGAAACAACCGCACCGTCCCCGGTCCCAGGCAATCCCGGCCTCGGCTCCGGCGCGGACATGCGCCCTCCGCCGCACGCCCGCGATCCTTTTGTAATGCGCTGCGCCACCGTGAGCAAAAACGGCCAAAGCAACAGGGTGCTGGTTTGACAACCCCCGCGAGAAATGCCATGATGCAGAAAATCCATTTCCGGGAGGCAGAGCCATGAAAGGCACCTTCAGGTTCAAGGACGAGTACGTTTACGCCATGCCGGTGCATTTTTCCGGGCATGCCTTCTCTCCCCTGCGCACCGTCTACGGGGACATGACGGGCATCAGCCTCCAGTTCCGGACCGATCCGGAGGCGCTGCTCCCGATTCTTCCCGAAGATTTCGAGCTGCTGGAGCCCCTGGTGAACGTCCAGTTCTCGAACGCCCGGGACGTGGCGTGGATGGCCGGCGGAGAGTACCGGCTCATCCAGGTCACCGCGCCGGTGCGCTACCTCGGAAACGCCGAGGGGCTCGTCGGGGAGTATGTGTTCGTCATCTGGGAGAACAAGGCCTGTCCCATCATCGGAGGGCGCGAGGAGGACGGCATGCCGAAGATCTTAGCGGACATCGCCTGCGAGCGCCGCGTGGAGGAGCGCTGGTTCACCGCCGCGAGCTACGAGAGCCGCACGTTCCTCACGCTGGAGATGACCCGCACCCGGGAACTTTCCGAGAGCGAGGTCGCCGCGGCGAACACCCGGAGCAAAATGAACTATTTCGGCTGGCGCTATCTGCCCAACCTCGGCAAGGGAGGCGCCTCCCTGAGCCACGCCACGCTCTATCCCCAGGAGGCGCGCATGGCCCGCGCCTGGTCGGGAGAGGGGCACTGCACCTGGACCAAACTCACCGCGGCGGAACATCCGCTGCAGTGGCCCATCATCGCCGCGCTCGCGGACCTTCCCGTGAAGAGCCCCTTCACGGCGATGATGTTCAAGGGCTCGGCGCAGCTCAACGTGGGCGATTCGAGAGCGCTTCCCTAGCACGGAAAATCCCCTGAACTCGAAGCCGGTGACGCGGCAAAGGGGAAAAGAAAGCAAGGGCGGAGCAGGCAAAAGGCAGGAAGCGGACCGACGCACAGAGGGCAGACCGAAACGCAGGAAGCGCCCCCAAGCAGAAAGAGACCCAAAGGCAGAAAGCGGACCGGAAAGAAGACCGGAAAGAAAGGATGGGGGACATGAGCGGATATTTCGAGAACAAGGTGGCGGTGGTCACCGGCGCCGCGTCGGGCCTGGGCCTGGGCATCACGGAAGCGCTGCTCGCCCGGGGAGCCCGGGCGGTGTTCATGGCCGACGTGAACGACGAGAACCTCGCCAGGGAGTCAAAACGGCTCCGGAGCGCCGGTGGAACGGTGCTCCCCCGACACACGGACGTCACCAGGCTCGACCAGGTGGAAGCCCTTCTCCGTGACGCGAAGGCCTTTGACGGACATCTGGATTTCGTGTTCAACAACGCGGGCATGGGCATGACCCAGCCCACGGAAAAGATCACCTTCGACATCTGGAAATTCGTGGTGGACCTGAATCTCATGGGGGTCGTCCACGGCACCTACACGGCCATCCCGCTCATGCGGGAGCAGGGGTTCGGCCACATCGTCAACACCGGCTCCATCGCGGGGCGCATTCCCCTTCCCTACCAGGCGGTGTACGCCGCCACCAAGAGCGCGGTGATCAGCATGACGGAGAGCCTGCAGTACGAGCTGGAGGTGGAGGGGCTCTCCTTCAGCGTCTTCTGCCCCGCCAACGTCCGCACCGCCATCTTCGGCGAGATGACCCCTCCGCCGGACTCCATCAGTGTCGAGGAAGCGGTGGAATACATCTTCGCCGAAATGGAGAAGAAGGCCATCGTGATCGTCCTGCCCGAAGCGGCCAGAGGGTTCGACACGCTTTACCGGGAACAGTACGGGGAATTCCAGCGCCTCGCCCGGGAACTGGCGGCGGAGCGCCGGGAGAACTACCGCACGAAGGGGACCTACTGCTGAGAGCCTGCCCTTGCAACGGCGAAAGCCGAGGCGGAAAAGACGCATGAACAGGAGTCAGGGGGTAGGAAGACGCATGAAGGAAAGAGAACGAAAGGCAAGGAGACGGCCATGACGCCGGAGCAACGAAACGCACATTCGTTCGTACAGCCCGGGGGATCTCCACCGCTTCCGCGCATTTCCCCACCGCTGCGGCGACTGCGGGGGCTGTTTGACGCGACGGACCTTCCCCTCGAAGTGGTCATCCTCCTCCTGGGAGGGCTCGCCCTGACGCNNAGGAGCGCTGCTCTTTTCCGCCGCCTCCGGAGCGCTCCCCTGGTACGAAGACGGGCTGTACGGACTGCTCCTCTTCTTCTTCGCGGTGCAGATCGTCACGCTGGGGAAAACGCCCTTCGGCGACGCCCGCCGGACAAAACCGCTCCTCGCGCTGGGGATCGCCGTCGCCTCCGTGGGCATCGTCACCTGCTTCGTTCCGGGCCTGCTCGGCGAGATGCCCCGGATGCTCCTCGCCCTCTCTTTTGGTCCGGGGGGTGCACTTTTGCTTTTGGAAATGCTCTTCTCTCGGGAAAAGTGCCGCGCCTGGCTGGAACAGGGGGGCGTCCTCCGGCGTCTCGTCGCTGCGGCGGGGGCGGTCTACGCGCTGTCGATTCTTTTGGGGCTTCTGGTCTGGAAGAAGGATCTGTTCGCCACGCCGCTGACGGCCCTTGTGGCGCTCGCCTCCGGCGGCGCGCTCTTCTTTCTCGCCTTCGTTCTCGGNNTATCCCGAGGCGGGAGTCCCCCGGAGCGGCCCAGGGGCGCTGCCTGCGGACAGGGCGCTGCTGCTCCTCACGGGGGTCTTCATGGTCCTTTTGGGGGTGCTCCTGATCCCCGTCAACGTGGGCCTGCTTCCCTTTTCGGGAAGCGCCCAGCTCGGCCTGCTCATGGTGCTCTTCGCCCTCCAGATGCTCGCTGCGGGAAGCACTCCCATCGGGGCGTTTCCCCGGTCGCGGTTCATGATCATCCTGGGGCTTCTCTTCGCCGCCCCGGGCATCGTCTCCTGCATCGTTCCGGGCGTTCTCGTGCCGTTTCTCACCGTCCTCGTGGGGGTGTGCAACATCCTGGGAGGCGGGCTCACCCTGGGCAAGCTCTGCCTTTCCCTCCTGACGGCGCGAGGGACGCCGCACGCCCCGGGGACGGGCACATCTCCGGACACGGAAATCTCCCCGAGCACGGACACGGACACTTCCCAGGGCACCGGCACATCCCCGGAGGCGCACCTCCCCGCGCCCGGCCCCGTTCCGCCTCTTCTGGTGAAGCTCACCACCACCCAGGTGGCGATGAACCTGCTCTCCATCCTGTTCGGCACGTCCATGCTCGTCTCAGGCATCGTCCCCGGGTGGATCATTGGCCCCGTCCTCGCCGCCAACGGCGGCGCCCTTCTCTACCTGCTGCACATCCTGACCCTTCTGGACCGAATGCGCGGCGCCGCCCCACCCGCCACCGCGGCGTGAGCGACCTATCTCCACCGCAGCGAGAGGGGACGACCGTCAAGAAATCTTTGACGGCCCCCTCTCGCCTGTGGAACGGTTCGAGCGAGAAAGAAGAGCGAAAAAACCGAAACAGACGAGTGACGGAGAGGATTAGGCAAGCCCTGATCAAGGCGGAATCACCCGCTCTCGATCGCAGGTCGCATCGCGTTTTTCCGAGATCGATGTAGCATTTTTCAGAGGTTTCCTGGAAAAAGAAAAACCACACCCTCCAGGTGGAAGGGAAAAAGCGGCCTGCGGCATTTGCGTCTCACAAAAGCCGTTTTGGGAGACGCAACGGTTTTTGTGTCTCACCGGTGAGACACAACGCGGGAAAGGCATTCCGGGGAAGAGGGGCATGTCGGAGCACGTCAGGGGAGGGGCGTTTCGAGGCGGCCCAACAGAAGCGCGGCATGTGCGGCGGATGCTGAAAGCGGAGCGAGAAAAGAGAGTACCCGGTTCGCCCCGCGGTGCGGCGTCGCCCCGCCCGCTCCTGCGGCGTGAGGCGTTTTGAAAAACGGAACGCCTCTCGCCGTACGTAACGCCAGTCGCCTCGCCGCGGAGGTGAGGCACCCAGGACCTTCCGTGTCCGCCACGCCTTCCACGCCTTACGCCTGCGCCAACCGGCATTCCGGCGAAAGGGCCCCCCGGACCGCCTCCACTCCGGCCCGGGCGAGGATTTCGCCCAGAAGCGGCGCCGCCCCCGCCCGGAAAAGAACACCCTGCGGCGCACCAGCGCCCGCTGCCATGGCGGGTCCCCGGGGCAGGGCCGCCGCCGTGCGCTCGTCCGCAGGCACGGGGGGCGGCGGCGGAAAGAGACCGCCCCGGGAGAGCAAGTGGTGCTGCCCGATGAGAACCGGCGGCACCGCGTCCCAGGCGAGGTCGGCCCGTTCCGCCCGGGCGTACCAGTAGCAGAAGTCCTTCTCCCGGAAAGGCAGATCCTCTCCGCGCACCGCCCCGAAGGCGGGCCATCCGCCCAAACGCTCCACCGCGTAATGCACCGCCGGGTCGTCAAAGTACACGGAGGTCCAGGTCCCCACCCCCCGACAGGCGGTGAGCGCCCGGTGCCACGCCGCCCGCGCCCGGTCCTCCTCGCTGCCCCGGATCTGCTCCAGCAAATCCGCCGGACGGGGCATGAACTTGCAGCTCCGGATATGGGCCGTGAGAGCGGCGCGAATCTCCTCCAGAGTGCAGTCCGCCAGAGCGTTGAACATCACCGTCAGCGCCCCGTCCGGAGGCAGGGGGCGCCCGTACACTTCGGCGGTGCGCCCGAAAAGCGTCACAAACTCGCGAAAGTCCTCGGGGGTCATTTTCGCGTTACTCCGGCCCCAAGGGTGCGGTCCACCACGCCCGCCACCCAGGAGGCAAAGGTCTCCTCCCCCCGCCCGGGGCGGGGGCGCTCTCTCTGGTTCCCCCGTCTGGTTTCCGGGTCTGGTTCACTGAGTCTGGTTCTGGAGGCGGGAGGTGCACTACCCGAGGGCAGCACCTGCACGGGGTGGGGCACCTCCCGCCCGGAGTGAGGCACCTGCCGCACGACGTCGGGCGCGTCGTTCCTGCTTTTGTTTTCATTTCCGTACTCATTTTCGTTCTCGTTTCCGTAGACCCTGTAGAGGTTGCTGATGCGGCAACGCCCGGCTTTGCGGGGTTCGCGCACCACGTACCCCCGCTCCTCCAGCACCCGCAGCCCCTCCACGACGGATCTTCGGGCGCACCCCGCCTTGGCGGCGATGGTGGCCAGCGAGGGATGGCAGCGCCCGTCCCGGTCGGCAAAGCGGCAGAGCGCCGCGTAGATGCTCTTCTGGTGAGCCGTGAGGGTCTCGTCGTCCAGCACGGCGTTTCCCACCCGGGAAAACCAGCCGCCCTGACGGGCCGCGTCGGGCCGGTCACCCACCTCTCCGGCCCGCCCGGCGCTTTCGCGATCACCCGCCGCACTCACGGAAGCGCTCCTCTTCGTTCCGAAGAGGCCACGCGGAACACCCGCCCGGCGTCCGCCCTCTCCGCCCGAACCACTCCATTCACTTCGCTTGTTCCATCTGTTCCATTCGTTCCGGTTTGCGAATTCACGCCGCTTGCCCCACGCACTGCGGTTGCCGCATTCGCCCCGGCTGCCGCATCCGATCCGGCTTCCGCCTCCGTTTCAGCGATGCAGCCGGTGCGGGGCGCCGCGGCCCGACGGCATGGAAGCCCCCGCTCTCTTCCCCGGCGGGCGAGAAGCCGCGTCGGCGAAAGTTCCAGCACCTCGGCGATGCGGAACAGCAGAAGCACCGAGGGGCGGCGCTCCCCCGTCTCGATGCGGGAGAGATTCCCCTGAGAGAGCGCGCACTTTTCGGCCAGTTCCACCTGGCTCAATCCGGCTTTGACCCGGGCCCGCCGGATGTTCTCGGCCAGCGCGGACAGATGGGTGCGGCATTTCGTGTCGTCGAAAGACATGGACATCACCTCCGGAGGCATCGTATAATCCTTTTCGACATTTTTCAATACGCATAGACATGTCCTATGACAAAATATGTTTACGTTATGCCGAAAAAGAGTATACTGAACGGAGGCGCATGGCCGCGCGAGGAAGACGCACGATGGACACTGCACGGCGCACGGAGTGCGGTGACGTAAAGGAGGTGATCCGCGTGTCCTCAGTGGGAGAACGGATCCGCTATGCCCGGCGCAACGCCGGAATGGGACAGCAGGAACTCGCCCGGGCGCTGGGCACCACCCAGGCGAACGTGAGCCGCATGGAGCGGGGGGAGCGGCGCTTCACCCTGGAGATGCTCAGGGCCCTGGCAAACGTGCTGGGCTGCCCGCTTTCCTTTCTCGCGGGCGACGAGGACATCGCCCCGGCGCCACCGCCGGAGCGGCGGGTGAGCGAGAGCGAGGCGCTCTTCGACGAGCTGGCCCGCAAGCATCCCGAAGTGGGACTCCACCTGCGGAGTCTCGCCAAGGCACGGCACGAACTCACCGAGGAAGA
>DIMS01000092.1 GCA_002425685.1 Synergistaceae bacterium UBA5560
CCCTCACCATTCCCGACGTGGCGGCAAACCTCGCCGCCGTGGAAATCCTTCAGGAGAGCGAGAACCTGGTGAAGAAACTCTGGCACAACGGCGATTTCCTCAAGAAAGAACTCAAGGCTCTGGGCTTCGACACCGCCTCCAGCGAAACGCCCATCACGCCGGTGATCATCGGCGAGGCAGCGGACGCCAAGGCGTTCAGTGCCAAACTCTTCGAGGCCGGCGTGTTCGCCACAGCCATCGTCTACCCCACCGTCCCCAAGGGGACCGCCCGAATCCGGGCCATGGTCTCGGCAGCGCACTCCGAGGACGACCTCCGCCTCGCCGTGGAGCGTTTCGCCACGGTAGGCCGGGAAATGGGGCTCATCCCATGAAGCGCATCCTCGTCACCGGCGCAGGCGGCCAGATCGGCGTGGAACTCGTCCCCTACCTGCGGAGCCGTTACGGCGCGGAAAACGTCCTCGCCACGGCCCGAAAACCCCTTTCCGGCCCCGTGGGAGAGGGCGGCCCCTTCGCCCTGCTCGACGTGCGGGACGGAAATGCCTTCGCCGCACTGGCGAAATCCTTCGGTGCGGACAGCATCCTCCACCTCGCGGGAGTGCTCTCCGCCAAGGGAGAGAGTGACCCTCGCGCCTCCTGGGACATCAACGTAGTAGGCTCCACCACGGCCCTGGAGGTGGCCCGGGAATGCGGCGCGGCGTTCTTCTTTCCCAGCTCCATCGCCGCCTTCGGCCCTTCCACGCCGTCGAAAAACACGCCCCAGGACACCATCCAGCGCCCCACCACCATCTACGGTGTGGCCAAGGTGACCCTGGAACTGCTCTGCGACTACTACCACCGCAAGTTCGGCCTGGACACGCGGGGCCTGCGCTTCCCCGGTCTCATCAGCTACGAGGCGCTCCCCGGCGGAGGCACCACGGACTACGCCGTGCACATCTACTACGACGCGGTGCGAAAGGGACATTACACCAGCTTCATCGCCAGAGGAACCTGTATGGACATGATGTACATGCCCGACGCCCTCGCCGCGGTGGTGCAGCTCATGGAGGCGGACCCGTCGAAGCTGGTGCACCGCAACGCCTTCAACATCTCCGCCATGAGTTTCGATCCCGAGGAGATCGCAGGGTCCATCCGGAAGTTCCTCCCGGGGTTCATCCTCGACTACAACGTGGACCCCCTGCGACAGGGCATCGCCGAATCGTGGCCCGATTCGCTGGACTGCACCGCCGCCCGGAAGGAATGGGGCTTCGCCCCGGAATACGACCTGGACCGCATGACTGCGGACATGCTCGTCCGGATCCGCGAAAAGGAAGGCCTCCCCCCGGCCTGACACCCAAAAAGGATTCAGCCGCGCGTACCACCCTCCCGAACAGGGCTCCGGAACCCGACCGCCCCAAAGGTCGGAAACGTCCGGAGCCCTGTTTCATTTTGCCCTGCGACAGGCCGCACACAAGGTTGTACAATGAACGCCATCCCTGACGATTTTGGAGGTGCGTGATGAGGAAGCGTGAACGAGTCGCCACTGATCCCGATGATCTCGGTGCGCGGCTTGAAGAGCGGATCGGAGAACGCATGGCGGCAAACCCCGAGGAGAACTGTCTTTGGTGGAAGGGAACATGGTGGACACGGCGCCGTTTCGAGGAAGAGGTGGCGCGCTGCGCAGAAAGCCTTCGGGCATCTGGATTCCGGGAAGGAAGCCGTATCGCCTTCTTTCTGCCCACGTCGCCGCTTGTGCTCGTCCTTTCCGTAGCGGCCTGGCGGCTGCGCGGCACGGTGGTCCCCCTGAACGCCCGGGCGGGACACGAGGCGTCCCTGCGGATTCTGAACCTCGTCGATCCTGAGGGTGTGGTGTTCACGGAAGACCTGGAAGAACTCCACAACACCGTGGCGAACGCGGGCTTTCCCGTGGCCATCGCGTCCCCGGAGGGGCCTCTTCCTCCGCTGCGAAGACTCGAGGTCGAGGGCAAGGCCGTTCCCGAGAGAACACCTCCGACTCCGACCGATCCCTCCGTGGCGGTGATCTTCGCCACATCGGGGACCACGGGCAACCCCAAGGCCGTTCCCATCAGCCACGGCAATCTCCTTGACAACACGCGGCACACTGCGGAGAACGTGGAGTGCTTCGCCCCAGGAAACATCCTGATGAACGTGCTCCCCAACTTCCACACCCTGGGCTATTCCGTGTGCGGCGTGCTGTCCCTGCTCTTCGACATTCCCCAGGTGCTTCTCCCCTCCTTCATGCCCATCAAGGCCACCCTCGAGGCAATGGAGGCGACCGGAACCACCCTTCTCGTGGCAGTGCCCACCATGCTCTCCTTCCTTCTCGGCGCCATCGCCAAGGGCGAACCCGTTCCGCCGAGCCTGAAGAACGTCCTCACCGGCGGCGGAAAACTCGATCCCGAGCTGGACCGACGTCTCCGGGAGCATCTCGGGCTCGCCATCGTCGAAGGATACGGCCTCACTGAATGTTCTCCCGTGGTCTCCTGCAATCCCAGCCTCGCCGCCCGGAAGCTCGGCACGGTGGGCCCCGCCCTCCCCGGCTACGAACTGCAGATCCGAAGCGTCGAAGGAAAGCTGCTCACCCTCGCCGACGAGGGCGTCCTCTGGGTGAAGAGCCCCTCCGTGGCGGAGGGTTACTTCCGTGCGCCGGACATGACGGCGGAGCGCTTCCAGGACGGCTGGTTCAATACCGGGGACATCGTGCGCATCGACGAGGACGGCTATATCTCCATCATCGACCGGGCGAGCGATCTCATCATCGTGGGGGGCTTCAACGTCTACCCCCAGGAGGTGGAGACGGTCCTCCAGGAACACCGGGGCGTGCGCATGGCCGGCGCCGTGGGCGCCAAGCACCGCCTCACCGGCGAGGTCGTGGCGGCCTTCGTCGTCCCCGATCCCGACAATCCTCCCTCCCAACAGGAACTCATCCGGCACTGCAAGGAGCGCCTCGCCCACTACAAAGTCCCCCGCAAGCTGGAGTTCGTGGAGTCCCTCCCCCTCTCCGCCACGGGCAAGGTTCTCCGCCGGGAACTGCGGAAGATGGCAGGAGTCATCGGCGACTGATCACCCGTTTCTTCGGAAACGAACGAGGGGATGCAGCGGCTCTTTTCGGAGCTGCCGCACCCCCTCGTTGTGCTNNCACCCCCTTCGGAGAAACTATGGCTCCGTGCGTTTTTTCGTTTCACGGGCAACCGACGGCGGGCTTGTTCAAAAACGGCTCAAACACCCTTCGGCCCCATCGCCAAGGCGGAACGAAAGTGGGTTGCCCTTCGAGGCTTCCTTTGTGTGGAACGTTGAGGCATTGTCCTCCTCTGCGGTCTGTTGAGCACTTCGTGCGGTCCTTATAATGACTTTGTGGAATGGAGGCAAACCCATGGCGGCAAAAAAGGTGGATCTGGATTCCACTGACTGGAAAATTCTCGCATGTTTGCACCGCAACGCCAGGGCTACGTTCCAGGAGATCGGCTCCGTCGTTGCAATGACAAGGCCCGCTGTGCGGGAACGGGTACTTCGAATGGAGGAAGCGGGACTCATTGAGGGATACCGTGCAGAGATCAACACAGATGCATTGGGTCGATCCGTCCATGTGATGATTCATTTCAAGTTCAACAGCGACCGAGTATACCCCGGCAAACCCAACGATGTGTTGATCGGTTTCCTCGATTCCTCGCCCTCAGTGGTTCGCTACTGGGAGATCTACGGAGAGCTGGATTTTCTCATTGAAGCGTCGTTTGACTCCAAGACGAACCTCCATCGATTTCTCGACGATCTTCGAACATATGGCTTTGTACGTTCTCACCTGATTGCCTCGACCTACCATGGGCATTTTCTGGAACTCGACGAAAGAGAGATATCCTACAACGGAAAAACCGGCGAATTTTCCAAGAAATAAAGATAAGGAGGACCGTAACCGAAGAAGCGGTAACGGATGTATTCGAAAAGAAAAGGGGGCGCGGGGCACATGAAGGTAAAAAGGCTGTTTCGACGCGAGGACGGAAAAAAGGTCATGGAGATCAACGTGCTTCCGGCTAAATATTGCACGTTTCGATGCGTGTTCTGTCCGCTTGGAGCACAGGGCACACAAACGGAAGAAGCGCTCCGTTTTGAGGCGACCGAGACATTTCTGCAGGATTTGGCAAGACAGATCGAAAAAGAAGAACCCGATGCCCTCTTCATCAATTCGATGGGGGAAGCCTTCATCAACGACCGCCTTGGGGAAGTCATCACCCTAGGCAAGGGAAAAGACCTGGAAGTTAGTCTCTACACCAACGGCTACCTCTTGGGGAATCCCGGATATGCGGCGCTGGCGCACAAATGTGACGAGGTTTCCGGAGAAATCAAAGCCATAGATGACGCATCATTCCGCAAACTGCAAAGACCTCCGGCAGGATACTCCCTGAAGGAGTACATCGATCGAATGGTTCGCTTCCGGGAAACGTATAGGGGAACCTTCACTGTCTACGTCACCTTGATGAAGGGCATAAACGACGATCCGCAGTCCCTCCAGTCCATACGGTACACACTTGAGAGACTGGCCCCGAGCCGGGTGGTTCTGGAGACCTTCACGGACGGGAAATTCCGCGACGTGTGGGGAATACCGGAGGACAAAATGGAGGACCTTCGGAAATCCATCCAGGGAGATCATTGAAACACGTCGCCCGGTATTTCCGCAAAGAACTCCCGGAAAGGGCAGGGGGATCCGGATCCCCCTGCCCTTCTCCTGTGATAAACTCACGAGCCAGGGACCGTTTTCGGACAAACCTCATGCGCCACCCTCCGGAGTACCTTGCGGCATGGTCTCCGACGTGCCCTCCCGAAGACCGAACGTTCCGCGTTCTCCCGAACTTGAAACCCTTGAAACAGGTCTCAAAACGTACCCTTTCCGCTGCAACACAGAGAGCGCGGAAACGGAATCGGCGGATTATGACCGTTTTCGTTCATGCACGAGAAGCTCGAAGATGTCCGGCCTGGCGTAGTGGCCGACCACATCCAGGTCGGCCTTTCCGCGGGTGATCGCGTCCAGGTCGAGGTCGGCAAGGAGGATTTCCTCGCCGCCGAAGCTCGGCCCCGCCAGATAGCCCCCGAAGGGATCGATGATGCAGCTCCCGCCGCGGCACATCACTTCCGGTTGGGATTCCAGCTCGCCGTATCCATGGAGGTCCGTGGGATACATGTGCTTCTCCACATACTGGTTGCAGGCGAGGACGAAACAGCGTCCCTCGATGGCTATGTGCCGGAGCGTGCACTGGTATTCGTCACGCTGGTCCGCGGTCGGGGCGAGGTAGAGCTTGACCCCCTTCTGGTACAGGGCGGCCCTGGCGAGGGGCATGTAGTTCTCCCAGCAGATCAGGGCGCCCATTTTGCCGTAGGCCGTGTCCACCACGGTCAAGGTGCTGCCGTCGTCCTCTCCCCAGATATACCGTTCCGAACCGGTGGGCTTGAGTTTCCTGTGTCTGCCGAGGAAGCTGCCGTCGGGACCGAAGAAGAGCACACAGCAATGGAGCGTTCCGTCCAGCTCGTTTCCGTTCTTTTCGTTGACGCCAATGGCGAGGTAGATTCCCTTTTCGCCGGCCGCCCGGGCGAGGCGGTCCACGTCCGGTCCGGGAACGGCGACGCAATTGTCGTGGAAGCGCTGAAAATCCTTTCTGCCTCCCTCCGTGCGGGAACCGATGGCGAAGCCGAAACTCAGCCCCCGGGGATAACAGGGGATGTAGGCTTCGGGGAAGAGCACGAGCTTCGCGCCCTTTTCTGCGGCCTCGGAAATGAGTCCGAGGGCCTTCTCCAGCGTCCGTTCCCTGTCGAAGAGAACGGGAGATGCCTGCACCACCGCCACACGCACCGTTCCGGGTCTTTCCATTTTTTCTTCCTCCTTGTGGAACACGACACGTTTTCCGGTCCTATGGACCCCGAACCGGAAAAGATCGGAACCTCCCCCGCCGGTTTTTCGGAGGTTTGCACGCGATGTTTCGCCTCGGGAATCAGAGCGGTGCGGTGCCGATGCGGAGGCTCGCAAGCGCCTTTCTCGTCGCCGTCTCGAATCCGGGAATGATCGAGGAACACCTGTCCAAAATGTCGATGACGACGGAATGCCCTCGCCTTGCGAGCGCTTCCCGCATGTCCCCGGCGGTGTGGAGGACGCAATGGGAAAGCGCCTCGCCGCAGAGAACGATCTCCCGGATGTCCCCGTCGACGAGGACGGTTTCGACCTCGGGCATGTAGGCGGAGTACTGCTCGACATAGGGACGGTAGCCCTTGAAGACAAGATCGAGGGGCCTTCCGGTCCTCACGGTATGCCGCTCCAGGGCCAGGGCGACGGAGGAATGGATGTTCGCGCCCTCCGTGCCCGCGATGCAGTGAATGGGCCAGATGGTGAACTCCCGTTCTCCCTTCGCGGCGAGCTCCCGGAAGTAGGACACCACGTGCGCCCTGACGACGGGATTTCTCGGGACCCATGCACATCCGCCCTTCAGGTACATCTCGAGGTCGATGCCGGTGAAGGGCTCGGGGCGTCTCGCCGCGTCGTCCACGCCCTCCCAGAACTCGGGGAAGAAGATGGAGCCCCGGGTGTGCACATCGAGGGTCACGAAAATCCTCGCGTACTCCTCCCCGCGTCGGTCAATGTGCTCGGCGATGCGTGCGCAGTCCTCCTCGGCCCCCGGAACGTAAAGAGACCCCGAAGGACTGCAGAAATCCACCTGCGGGTCCGTGACGAACAGCGCTTTTTTCTTCACGGCCTCACTCTCCTTTCTCCACTTCAGCCGGGCTTTCACCGGAAATCGATGCGGAAGAGATCGGACGGCATCGCCGTGACAAAGCCCTTCGACAACTCTACTCCTCCGTCGCACCGTGCGCCACTCAGAAAACGATCCCCGCACACAGCGCGAGGAACACGATCAGCGGAGCGGGGATCTTTCCCCAGGCCAGCAGCCCCACGGAAAGGGCCGTTGCGGCCAGGCCGTCGGGCTGAAAACCGCTCGCCCGCATGAGGATCACTGCGGATACGGCAATCAGGCCTCCGGCGACGGCGTTGATGCCCCGGAGGGAGATGCGCACTGCCCGAATCTGTTTGAGTCCCTCCCACACGGGATAGACAAAGTAGATGAGCAGAAGGCCCGGCAGGAAGATTCCCACGCCCCCCGCGACCGCCCCGAACACCTGTCGCAGCGCCGAACCTCCTCGCGCCGCCATTCCCCCTGCATAGGCGGCAAAGCTGAACATCGGCCCGGGAAGCCCCTGCACCAAGCCGTAGCCGGTGAGAAACTCCTGGTCGGTCATGAACTTCCAGTGCTGGACAAGATCGCTGTGCATGACGGGCACCACCACTTGCCCTCCGCCGAAGACCAGGTAGCCGTAGCGGTAGAAGCTCTCGAAGAGGAGGACCGGGCGGCTGTCGGAGAGATGCTCCACGAAGAGTCCGCCCAGCGCGAACAGGGCGAAGAGCACCAGATAGATCCACGGAGGCGAAAGACGGACCCGATTCCACATGTCTGGTTCGCGGGCGAGGAGAACGCTCGCGGTACCCCCCAAAAGCAGCACCGCGGGAAAGATCCAGGGAGCGCGAATGAAGTAGGTGGTGACCGCACCGAAGAGGAACAGCAGCATCGTCAGTACATCGGTGACCACCTTTCGCCCGATGCGGTATGCGGCGACGAGGATGAACCCGACCGCCATGGGACCGAGATAGCGCAGCACCCCGAAGGAGATGTTCCACGCGGCAAGAAACTGGTAGAGGAACGAGAGGATCGTCATCACCGCGAGCGCCGGAAGCGCCCAGACGAGCATGGTCAGCGCGGCAAGCCGCGGCCCCCCCACCTTGTGGCCGATGGCGACAATGGTCTGGGTGCTGGTCGGACCGGGAAGAATGCTGCAGAGGGCAATCAGTTCGATCAGATCGGCCTCGCCGAGATAGGCCCGCCTGACCACCATCTGGTCCAGAAAGACGCTCATGTGCGCCTCCGGGCCACCATAGGCGCCGAGCGCACAGAGAAACACATCCTTCAGAAAGACCGCCCTGCGGACAGGCCGATTCCCCTGTCCGGCACGCGCTCCCTTCCCCGGCGAAGGGGAATCGGTTCTTCCGCTCCGCATGCGCCACCTCCTGAACGGATCGCCCTCCAGGTCGGGAGGGAGGATTTACCGGGGAGTCATACGCTTGACGAATCTCCGCATCTTGAAGCCCAGAAGCACGAAAATGCCGCCGAAGAAGACGGCAAACACGGCGATCATCCGGAGCAGGGCCAGTGCGCCCTCTCCCGGGCGCGCCAGCAGGAAGTACCCGAAGAGCACCGCAGCGAGCCCGGCGAGGATGAGCAGCCACTCCCCCTGAATTTCCTTGCGCAGACGGATCGCCAGGGCGATTTCGAGGACGCCCGTCGCAAGCGCCCAGACGGCGATGTAGAAGAGCAGAGCCAGCGCGGTGATGCCCGGCGCGACGAAAGCGAGGCTGCCCGCGGCGACACCGACGACGCCCCGAAGAAGGAGAAGCCACCAGTGATCGTGCTCTCTGCGCCCCGAAAGGGCCGTCCAGATGGCGAGCCCGCCGTCGGCCACGGCGTAGATGCCGAAGAGCAGCACCAGCGTGGCCAGCGAGATTTTCGGCTGGAACCAGGTGAGGAGCCCGAAGGCGATGGCGGCGGCGCCCCGGAGCATCAGCACCCACCACGCCCTGGAAAGTGCTGTGGTCAACGGATTTTCGATCTTCTCCATGTCTTTTTTCCTCCTCTGAAAGTGACGTTTTTCCCTCCGTCGTGTGGCTGCACAAGTATAGCCCAGCGTTCTCCCTGTGTCAGGGGCGTCGGCACGCCGCCCGGAGTCGAAAACAACTCGGCCGCATTGACGTTTTGCGCAAAGACACGCGGCACTGCAAACGCAGCAATAGGCCATAAAAAAGCGGTGGCGTTTTCCGTGCATGCACGGAAAANNNNTTGCGGTGACGCTCACCACCGCGTCACCGCTCTTCTGTACGTCGCTATTTCTTGGGCTCTGCGTCGGTGTCGCCGAAGCCCACCGCCTCAAGCCACTCCGTGGGATAGCCCACGTTCTTGTAGGTGCCGTCGGGCTGCATGATCATCCCGTCGTAGTACTTGCCCACGAGGGTCCAGCCCAGTTCCCACCAGTCCTCCAGCCCCTTCGTGAGGGTCTCGTTGACGTAACGGGTCACGTAGGCCACGGCCTGCTTGGGATCCTTGCCGTAGAGTTCCACGGCCTTTTTGTCCACCTGGGGAAGTTCCAGGAAGTACTTGTTCTCGTGGAGCCGCTGAGCCTCGCGGATGTCCTCGATCATGTAGCTGAACTTGAGGTCCGCCCAGTTGGAGACGAAGTTCCAGGCCCACCATGCGGATTCTCTGTCGAAGACGTGGCGCTTGCCCAGGGTGTAGGGCTTGGGCACTTCCGTGGCGCCCGCGTAGATGGGCATGTAGAGGGTGGAATGCGGTGCGTCCTCGCCGAACCAGAGCACACCCGCGAGCGGGTCGGGCATGTCGGGACGGACCTGTCCCACGAAACTGTAGGAGCAGCGGAAGATGGAGATGGCCCGATCCCAGTCGTTGCCCTTACGGTTCTCGGGGCGCGCATCCTTGGGGGTCTGGTAGCGGTTGGGGTTGCCGAAGGGGCCTGCGGCAAGGCCCTTGGTGAGATCGAAGCGGGTTCCTTCCAGATAGTCCCGGTTGACCGCCATGAGGTCCTGCACGGAGAGCTTCTTGGGAGGCTTGATGACCAGCGGATACTGCTCCGCCGCGGCGGGATCGAGCTTCAGCTCGGGGGCGATGAGGTTGTAGACGCGCCATTCCCGGCGCTGCTGGTAGTAGGGCGATCCATAGGGCTGGGGATTGTAGATCTTGTGGAAGACGAAGGGTTCGCCCTCTTTCCACCATCCCATCTCCTCGGCGAAACTCTTGAGGTTCGAGGAGTACATGAAGTTGTCCTTGTCGTTCCAGTCGATCTCGGCGATGCGGGCCCGGTTGGAGCCCATGGCGAAGCCGTCGTCGGGAATGCGCTGGGCCACCCAGACGGCTCCGGGCTTGCCGCTCTCGGGGGTCCAGAGAGGACCGGGGCCGCAGATCTCGAAGAGCCAGATCTCGCCCTTGGTGTCCGCGATGGAGAGTGCTTCGCCACCGTCGGCGTAGCCGTACTTCTCGGCGAGTTCGCCCATGACCCTGATGGCATCCCGGGCCGTGGCGGTCCGCTGCAGCGCCAGGACCTGGAGCTGTTCGATCATCATCCACGCCTTGTCCTCGTTCAGGTTCTCGTCACGGCCGCTCCAGGTGTACTCGCCTATGATGAGCGATTTCTCGTTCATGAAGGGATAGCCCGTGTGGAAATAGGTGTAGGTCTTCTCCACCTGGGGAATCTCCCCCACCTGGACGAGTTCCTTGTTGGGGCGGGTCATGTAGCAGATGTTCTTGTGGATGGGGACCATTTCGCCGGGTTTGTGGGTTCCTCCGGGGATGACCTGGATGCGGTGATCGTACCACCCATCACAGGTGTGGGTGGTCATGACCGATCCGTCCACGGTGGCGTTCTTGCCCACCATCATGACCGTGCACGCAAACGCGCTCGAAGCGACGAACACCAGCAGTACCGTCAGCAGGGTTCTGCGAAGCCATGTCCCGTTGCGCATGAAAGCATTCCTCCCTTTCTCCTTCGTGATTCCGGTCCGGCACGTCCGAACCGGCTTCCTTCGGAACGCTGCCCCGAAAGGCCGTTCTCCTCTCCGGGCAATTCCGCGTTCTTCCGAAGAATCTCAGGCCATCCCCGCGCCGTCCTCTCCCCTCTTTTTCTCCATCACCCCCGATACAGGAGATGTCCTCCGCCGGCCTTGCCGAAAACGTCACTCGTAGAAGACGCGGTCCTCGGAAACGCCCGAGGGATCACGGAAAAAGGCGCCCAGCCCCTTGTCGACGAGTTCCGCGTACCGGGGCACGCCGGAGACGAGAATCTGCCGCTCCGGTGTCTCCATGGTGTTGAAGGTCTCCAGGGTCTGGAGCACCGTCGAGGCATGGCGCCCCACCCGCACCGCGATGGGCCAGCCGCTGTCGTCCATGGGGGCGTAGAGCAGGCCGTGCTCCCCCGCCTTCTTCACGAACTCGTCCTTTCCCTCCAGGAGCAACGCCTCGTCGGTGATGCCCCGGATGCGGTCCAGAAAGGGTTCCGCCACTTCAAAGATCATGGACATGGCGTCGGAGTTGTCTCCCACCTCGCGGTGGGACAGCCCCCGGAGCGCCACGGGGGAGAACTCCATGCCGATGGGAACGGGAAATTCCTGGGCGGTGAGCACCATGGAGGTCATGGCAGCCACGCCCTGGGCCTTCTCGTGGGCGACGATGGTGTTCTCCACGGGGTATTCCAGCTCCGCCTCGTGGAGATCGATGAACACGTCCACCTTCTCGCTGCGGATGAGTTCCATGAAGGCGAAGGTGGTCCGTTCCGTGAGGAGTCCGCCGGGGCGGCCAGGCCAGGTTCTGTTCAGGTTGCGGATGTCCATGTAGGCGAGCATCTGCTTCGTCGGGTAGTGCAGGTAGACCTCGGGGTCGGGCCAGGAATCGAGGGGGCTGGAACAGCGGTCTCCCATGCGGTAGGTCTTCTCTCCCCAGGGGGTCGGAATCCGGTAGAACGTCGGATAGGCCTCGCCGTTCCGGGTGTAGGTACTGGCGCTCCGGTTGCCCCGGATCACCACGAGAAGCCGCCCCTGCTCCACTCGGGCGTTTTCCACGAAGAGTTCCGCCGTGAGGTTCGCCGCGGGCTCCTCCGGATGGGTGCCGCCGAAGACGAGCACCGTGGCGCCGGGTTTGCCGCTGTCCAGGAAATAGATGTTGCAGTCGTTCACCGTCCCTTTGACGCCGGGATGGTAGTCGCCGAGGGTGCGCACCGCCGTGACTCCTTCTCCGGCCACGACGGGCTCCCGAAAGGTGCGGTGGGCGCGGAATTCCCGCCCGGCCACGACCATGAAGACCACCGTTATCAGAAGGCTCAGGGCCTTCACGAGCAATGTTCTCCGTTCCACGGCGGGCCTCCTATTTCACGCGCAGCAGGCGCAGCACGAAGGGAACGAGGATGATGCAGTAGAGCACCGCGTCCTGGGCGTTCCGGGTCCGGAAGAAATTACGGCACAGCACGACGCCGAAAAGGGCCGTCATGGCATAGTAGGCGGCGGTGACCAATCCATTGAGCGTGATCATGGCTTATCCTCCCAACACGGCGCCGATGCGCGCGCTGTAGACGAGAAAGAGCGTGGCCAGCGCGGCGATGAAGGCCAGCGGCACCAGACAGGTCTTCACGAATCCACTCCAGTAGTTCCCCTTGTAGCCGAGTTCCAGCACCGCCGCCCGCCCCACCACCGCCGTGGGAGGCAGGCAGTCCCCCAGGGGCCACAAAACCGCCATGGCCGACAGGGCAACGACCGGATCAAGCCCCTTCATGTTGAAGAGCATGATGAGGGGCACTCCCAAAAGGGGCGCCACCGCGTACTGGAGCATGCCCTCCGAAACGGGGAGGATGAGGAACAGGGTGGCGTAGAGCACCGACAGGGGAAGGGTCACCACCGACAGGGAGATGAGGCCCCGTGCGCCCGAGAGGGCCATCACCTGGATGAGCGCTCCCACCACCACCATGATGCCCACCAGGGGGAGCAGCGCTTCCACGGTGTCGCCGAGGATCTTCCACAGAGGGAGTTTCCTGGGCGAGAGGAGGATCGTCATCCCCGCGCAGAGCAGGAAGATGAGGGGAAGGCCGAGAACGGGCATGGAAAAGGGAGCGAGACGTCCCGCGACCACGAGGAGCGCCAGCAGGAAAAAGGGTGCGAGCACCCGCCCCCACCCCATACCCTGGGGAGCCTCGGGAAGCGCCCGGAGCACCTTCTCCACCTCCACGGGCTTGCTTCCTCCGGCGAGGAAGAACATGGCGAAGAGCGCGCCCGTCACGGAGAGAATGCCCAGGGGAAGGCCGAACCCCGTGTAGGGCATGTTCGCCCCCGCGGCGGCCATCATGGCCCAGAGATTGATGGGCGGTGCGGCGGCGCTCATGGCGGCACAGAGAAAGACGATGGCCACCCGCCGGGTCTCCTCCACGCCCATGGCGGCGAGCACCGCCCCCACGAGGGCACCCACGGTGAGCACGCTCGCCGCTCCCGAGCCGGTGAGCGCCCCGGGAATGAGCATGACCAGGGTAAGCAAGAGCAGGCACATGACCTTCCTCGTCGCGAAAGTGGCGACGATTCTGCGGACGATGAAGGCCACGCCTCCGGACTCCTTCACGAGGGTCATGAAGAACGTGGCGGTGAGAAAGATGAGGCACACGTCGAAATAGGTGAACGTGCCCTCCACGAGGTGGCGGATGAGGGACAGATCGGCGCCGGAGGCGAGGCCACCCGCCACGGCGGCGAGAAACATGGAGAGTTCCGTGCTTATCCGGCAGAGTTTGGCCACGAGAAAGGCCCCCACAATGACGGCGAGCACCAGGGACGCATGAGCGAACATGACCGACTTCCTTTCCGGGCATCTCGGACGTTTCCGCCCGCACAGCACCTTCCCCTCTTCCGGGGAGGCATCCCGCGGAGAGGCCTCCCCGGGGGGCGCTTATTTCAGCTCCGCCAGGGCCGCCCCGATGCCCAGGGCATCCTTGACGACCACGAGGGGTTTGTTCAGCTCTTTGGAGTAGGCGGTGAAGAATCCGTCCTTGTCGCTGTCCTCGATGATGAGGATCATATCCGACAGGGGCATGACGGCCTTGATGGAGGCCTCGTCGGAGGCATCGGTCCTGCGGGCCATGCCCTCCACGTGGGCGCCGACGACCAGCATGCCCTCCTCGCGGGCGGCCTTGACCAGTTCCTCGATACGGGCGATTTCCTTGTTCACGTCCGTACCCGCCGCACCCATCCCCTTCATGCTCGTTCCCGTGGTGATGATGAGTGTCTTGTACCCCTTGCCCCGAAGCCCGTCGGCGGTGAGTTTATTGTCGCTGTCCGTGGGCATGAGCTTCGCCTGGGCGCAGGACATCTTCACCATCACCGCTCCGGGGCTCTGTCCGCAGGTGGTGACGGCGATGGGGGGCTCGATGGGGGCCGCCTGAACCGCTACGGCGGCAAAGAGGAACACCGCCGCAAGCGCCAGGCCCGCAAAAATCCTTCCATTCTTTCGTCTCACGAAAAACGCCTCCTTCACTGTTGCGACCTCCGTCGGAAGGCGCCCTTCGAGTGCCTTCCGACGGAGGTCTTCTGTCAGGATTTCTATTTTCCCTTGTTGTTGTTGTACGTCGAGATGAGCTGCCAGTTCAGCTTCCACCAGGTCTGTTCGGTCTTCTCCATGCACTCCTTGGTGAAGTCCGTGAGAAACGCCTTTGCCTTCGCGGGATCCGCCGCGGCCAGCTCCGCCGCTTTCTTGTCGATCTCGGGGATCCGGTCGAAAAAGCTCTTCTCCAGAGGCGCCCGGACCGCCGTGAGGTCCGCCATGGCTTCCTGGTAGCGGCGGTTCACGAGTTCATCCCCCAGGATGAAGGCCCACTGGGTGGACTTGAGGTCGAAGGCGTTCCTGTCGAAGGTGCGCCACGTCTCGGGAGTGTCGGTCACGCCGTTGTAGATGGGAACGTAGCAGGTGGTGTGGGGATTGTCATAGCCGAACCAGAGGATGGTCCGCAGAGGATCGGGCACGTTCGCCCTGGCCTGGGAGACGAAGCTGTAGGCGCAGTCCCATTTGGACACGGGCCGGTTGTAGGGGATCCTCAGGAGCTTGCGCATGTCCTTCGTGACGAAGGGAGTCGCCAGGGGGCTCTTCACGGACTTGTCGCCATCCCTGATGAACCAGGCGGGATCCTCGTACATGTCGAAGGGCGTGTCCGCCATGTGGGAGCGGAGCATTTCCATCACATCCTGCACGGAGATCTTCTTCTCGGGCTTGATAGCGAAGGGGTAGGACATGGTCTCCGCGTAGGGATCCCACTCCCGGGAGGGTGCGAGGATTCTGTGGATCGTGTAGAGGCGGTTCCGGATCCACATGGAGGAGAGCGACCAGTCGTCGTTCCCCGTCAGCGGCGAATAGGCCTCCTGCCAGATGAAGGGTTTGCCGCTCGCGGGGTCGTACCACCCCTGGTCGATGGCGAACTGCTGGTAGTTCCCGGAGGCCATGAAGTTGTCCGCGTCCTCGGGGTGCACCTCCCGGATGCGGCTCATGTTGGGCACGACCACGACCATGTCGTCGGGAACTCTCTGGGCAACCCAGATCGCGCCGGGAGTCTTGCTCTCGGGAGTCCACATCATGCCCACGCTGCGCAGCTCGAAGATCCACGCCTCGCTCGCGTCGGTGACGGTGAGACACTCCCCCTCGGAACCGCAGGAAGGCAGGAAGCCGTAGGTCTCGGCGAGTTCGCCCATGACCTTGATGGCTTCCCGGGCTGTCTTCGCCCGCTGGAGGGCGAAGACTTCGAGCTGCTCCACGGTCATGATCGCCTTGGCGGCAGGCCGGAAGGTCTTCAGCTCTTCCTTCTGGCCGATGGTGGTCTCGCCGATGGCCACGCCGTGTTCGTTCATGAAGGGATAGCCCACGTGGAAGTAGGTGTAGGTGGTCTCCACCTGGGGAATCTCGCCGATCTTGACGGGACCGCCCTCTTCCTCGGCGGTGATGTTCCAGTAGACATCCGCCATGGCGCCCTTGGGGAAGGTCGCGCCGGGGATGGTCCGAACCTGAGCGTCGTAGAAAGCGCCGTCGGCGGTGTGGGAGGTGATGACCGAACCGTCCACGGTGGCGTCCTTGCCCGCCACGACGTCGGTGCATCCGAAGGCTGTTGCCGCGACAAGCACGAACAACGCGGCGAACAGGCTTCCCGTGAGCTGTTTACGAAGTCCTCGCATGATACATCGCTCCTTTCCCTTTACTCGAAAAATCCAATCCGCCGTGCCTGAAGCGAAGTTCCTACGCTCCCGTCACGGCGTCTGACAGGAAGGAAACACGGAACGCGCCTTTCTCTCTCACCCCCCCTCAGTCGCGAACCCCGGATGGACAGAACACAGCACATCCTGCCCGCCTCATCCCGAAAGCGCACATCCCTCCATACGCCCTGTGCACACAGCCTCTTTCACAAAGCACCCGCTCCCCACGCCGTGAAAGCAGAACGCCGGGCGGTACGCCTTTCGAAAGGACGGCTCATGTTGTTTCGGCACAATGCAAGAGGAAGGTCGCTTCCGCGCCGGTCTTCTCCGGAACCTGCACATGGGACGCGCCATCCCGCCGCTTTGGGCTTCGGGCACGGATCTCGTCGGAATCGAGGAAGTTGTTCCCGTCATCGCCTTCCTCCGGAAGGCGGGGGATGCGTCATGTCTCCCGGAGCGGAGGGACAAACTTCTCCGGAGGGACCACCAGGGGCAGCACGAGGTAGGAGCGTGCGGGGGTTCCTCCCGTGTGGATCGTTCCGTCACCGTTTTCCGGGGAGTTCTCCAGGTCGAGGAACGCGAGGGACGCGTCGGGCCGTGCGGAGAGAACCACCCGAAGGCGCTCTCCCTTGCGCACCAGCGCTTCCAGCGGCGAAAGGGCGACGGCCATCTCCACGGGGTGCCCCGGCGTCAGGGGCTCCGTCCGGGAAAAGCCGTGCAGTGGGAAATACCGCTCGCTCTTCCGCGGATCGAGGCGGCGGAGGCTCCCCCGGAGCCAGCCTCCGGAGAGAGGGCGCCCCTCGGGTGGGTTTTCTCCGGACATTGCCGCGGAGGAACATGCGGTCCCGCCCACGACCTCCACCGCGACGAACACATCCAGCTCCGTCCTGCCTGACGACAGGGAGAGGAACGCCGTGACGGGTCCCGAGAACAGGCTGTCTTCCTCGAAGGGAGCGCTCTCGAAGAGCACTCTTTTTTCCGGCCCGCCGGAGAAGGGCGTTTCCGCGGGCGAGGTGGCGTAGGTTTCAAGGGTTCCCGCGGCGGCGTTCAGGTAAAACCGCGTCCAGAGTGTCCGCTCGCCGGGCCACAGGTTTTCGCGGCGCACCTCCGGAGAGGGTTCGCCGCATCCCAGCAGGACGGGATCGGCGTGATTCTCCCGAAGAGGCAGCCGCTTCAGATGCACATCGAAGAACCGCCGCTGTTCCTCCAGAAAGGCACCGACAAAGAAGGGGTCCAGCGTCGCCGAGGCGGTGAGGAGCAGGCGTTTCTCAGGCGAGGGGGCATTCCGGTACATCTCCAGACTTCCCCGAAGGGTGGAGATTCCCGGAACGGCGCGCCCTCCCGTGAGAAACGGCAGTGTCACCGCCGAGGGCGACAGGGAGTGATTCGCGTAGGCAGGACTGTAAAGGGGTGCGTGGGGTGGGTTTTCGGAGGCGGCAAGTTCCCGGAAGAGGGGAACGTCCGGAGAGAACGAACCGCTCTCGTCCCGGAAGAGGCGGGAGAGTGCGCGCCAGAGCGCCTTCGCGGGAATGCCTCCCGGAAAGAGCAGGTCCCGATAGAGGTCGATGCCTCCCTCCAGGGCGATCACCGCCCGCAGCGAGGGAGGTGCGAGCGCCGCACCCCACCACTGCTCCTGTGCGGCGAGCCCGACGCCCCAAAGCCCTACCGCGCCGTCGCACCAGGGTTGTCCCCCCGCCCATGCCACAAGGTCCGCCACATCCTCGCCGCTGCGGGTTCCGGGAAAAGCCCAGCGCCCGGGAGAGTCCCCGGTCCCGCGGGAATCCGCCAGGAGCACCGCATAGCCGAAGGATGTCCACGATTCGGGGTCGGCACCGCAGGCGAGGAAACCGGGAAGAACGTCTCCGGAGAGAGATGCCCCCGGGACGGGGAGACTGGACTCGTGCGGACGACTCCGCCGGATGTCGGGGCCGCAGCTTGCGACGACGGGCCAGGGACCGTTTTCCCCGGGAAGGAAGAGCGTTCCCGAAAGGGACGTTCCGTCCCGAAGGGGTATGCGCACCGTCTCTTCCCGAAGAACAGCGAAGACGCCGTCGGGTGCAGCAACGACAAGACAGAGAACCAGGAGAACCGGAGGCAAAATCCCCAGGAAACGGAGGTATCGAAAACGCCCCCGCGTCTCCGCCGAGGACTGCGCTTCCTTCCTCTCTCTCCGCCGGCTCTCCATCGTACCCGCTCTCCATCCTGCCCGGTCCGTTTCTCTTTCGAGTTCCACCGTTTTTCCGCGAGTGCGAAACTACAGAACGCTCCTGGTTCCTTTTTTCGTCACACTTCGTGACTCGCTTCACGCAGCATTCTACTCTTTCTTTTATTTTCGGCAACACCCGATATGCGTCAAGCACCATCCGCCAAGACACTCTGTATGCCATTCCGTTTTCCGGGGCATGGGCGAAAGTCCTCCGCAGGCTCCAGGAAGACGGAGTGCTCGTAGGGAAACGGTTCGAGCGCTCTCGGCAGGAGCCCGTTGGCCCATGCGAGGAAAAGCCCGTAGTTGATCGCATGCACACCCAGCCGCCGCAGAACGTTCAACCGATGGACGATCTTCAGGCGTGTCGCCATGCATCCCGCGCAGGTGATCACCATGAAGTACTTTCCGAGTTCCTCCTCGGGCGGAAGATCGCGGGCAAAGGAAAATTCCGCATCCATCCGCACGAGCTGCTTGAAAAGCCTCGGAATCTTCACCGTGCCGATGTCGTCCGCCTGCCGATGATGACTGCACGATTCCAGCACGAGAATGCGGGCACCGGGCGGCACGTCTGAGAGCGCCCGTAAACCCCGTATGTACGTGACGAGGTCCCCTTTCTTGCGCCCGAAGAGAATCGAGAAACTCGTCAGAGGCTGATCCTCGGGAATGTCGGCGGCAACCTTGCTGAAGACCTGGCTGTCGCAGATCACCACTTTGGGACGCACCGAAAGGGCACGGTAGAAGGAGAACAGCTCCCGCTCCTTTACCACTAGCGCGCCGCAATCCCGGTCCAGCAGGTCGCGGATGGTCTCCACCTGGGGCAGGATCAGCCTTCCCCTGGGAGCCGCCAGATCGATGGGCGTCACCAGAAGGACGAGGTCCCCCTCGTGAACCAGTCCCTCCACGGGAGAGATCTCCGGCTCGATCTCCTCGGCGACGGAGAGGAGCAGTTTGCGCAGATCGTTCACGCCGCTGCCGGAAAGGTTGTCCACCGCCACCGACGGCATGCCCCGCAGCGCGTCCGCCTTGGAGAGGTCCGGGGATCTGTCGGCGAACGTGTAAACCACGACGAGGGGGCGGTCACGGACGCGGGCCTTTTCGAGCAGCGCCTTCTCCGACGCCGAGAGCGGCCGATCCCCCGGCGTGACGAAAAGAAGCACGTGTCCTTCCTGAAGCACTTCCTCCGTGCGCCGCCGGCGAAGCTCTCCGATGCCGTGCTCGTCGTCGTCGAGTCCGGCGGTGTCGGAAAACGCAACGGCACCGAGAGCGCCGAGTTCGAAGCTCTTCGTCACAGGATCGGTGGTCGTGCCGGGGCGCTCCGCAACGATGGAGATCTCCCGACCGAAAATGTTGTTCATCAACGACGATTTGCCGCTGTTGCGGTCACCTGCCAGAACGATGCGCATCTGTTCCGCGAGGGGTGTGCCTTTCATGCGTCGCCTCCGTTCATTCCCGCGAGGGACCCGGGGGAAAGCAGTTCCCGAATCTCTTCGGGGGCTTTCCTTGTGGCCTCCGCCGCCAAAGCGACAAGCTCCTCCAGGGAAGCAGGAAGAGCCTCGCCATTCTCGTACAGTCTTTTGACGCAATGGTAGCCAAGCTTCGGCCCGAGGGCGTTCATCATCGCGAGGGACCCCGCGAGATTGCGCTCGATCCGCGTCGCATTCACCCGGAGCCCCCCGAGGAAATCAAGGCGGAAGGAGGAAACGGCCCGGACGAGGGAATCCCCGGCTTCCAGCAGAGAGGCGCACAGATGGGGCAGATAGGAATTCAACTGCAGCGTCCCCAAGGCAACGTACTGCCCCACCTTCCACGCCTCGCCCTGAATGTGCACCGCAAGGCCGCGCACGTGCTCGAGAAGCACCGGGTTCGTCTTCGCCGCCATGATCGACGATCCCGCCTGTACCTTGGGGTGCTCCATCTCGCCGGACATGGACGACGTGTAGAGCAGAAAATCGCCGCACATCTTGAACAGATTGATCGCGCAGAGAGAGAAGCCGTTCGCGAGCTCCCCCCACTTGTCGAGATGGGCTGTCTCGTCCGGAAGGTTCTGGCTTCGGCAGAGGGGCAGTTGCGTGACGGACCGGAGCGCCCGCTCCGCCGCGTGGATGTACGGTCGCGGGGCGGCAAAACACGTGCCGATGGCCGTGCCGCCGAGAGGAACGGTGCGGATGCGCTCCTTCAGTTTGTTCATCCGCCAGCGGTCGCGCTCCACCGCCCCCGCCCAGGCACCGAACACCTGCCCCAGCGTGATGGGCAGCGCGGACTGCATCTCCGTGCGCCCTTCCATCAAAAGATTTTCGAACCGCCGCTCCCGCTCCACCAGCGCTTCCTGCAGCGCGATGACCTGGTTCTCCGCGAGACAGAGCAGCCGGTAGAGCGCGATGGTGACGGCGGTGGGCACCACGTCGTTGGTCGATTGATGGCGGTTGATGTCCTCGATGGGATCGAAGCGCATCTCCAGGTCTTGCCCGGCACAGAAGGAGCATGCCAGGGAGGCCAGCACCTCGTTCATGTTCATGTTGAGGCTCGTTCCCGCCCCTCCCTGGAAGAGCGGCAGGCGAAAGAGGCCGTTCCTCCGTCCCGAGGCCACGTCACCGCAGGCGGCTTCGAGCGCGGCGAAGGCTTCGGGGGACCATCGCCGCTCCGTCTCCTGCACCGCTCGGAGACAGGCGAGCTTCACCTCCGCCAACGCTCTCACGAGCGGCGGCGGCGTTCTTCCTTCGCCGAAATTGCGCAGCGCGGCGGAGGTTTCGGGGCCGAACGTCACGTCATCCCGCATGGCGCAACTCCGCACTCCTGGAGTCTCCCCGGTCGAAGACCAGTGCCTTCCCCAGTCGAAGAACGCGCGCGCTCAGGCAGCTCAGGCAGGCGGAACCGTCCTCGTCCAGGCACACCTTGCCGGGATAGAGAAGATAGTGCCGCTTCACCTCCGAGGGGGACAGGTTGGGCATAAGGACATTGGCGCCGGAGAGCAGCATCTTTTCTCGCCCGAGAGGATCGATGGACCCCGCCGCGGTCGTGGCGGGCATGTTCGCCATGGGCAGCAGCAGACGCACCAGCGCCACCGCCCGGAGCGTCCTTTCGAGGGAGGGAGGTGCATCGCTCCAGAGCGGCGTGTCCGGATGGGGAATGAAGGGACCTATGCCCACCATGTCCAGTTCGAGGGTCTTGCAGAGGAGGACGTTTTCGTAGAACGTCTCCTCGGTTTCTCCGGGCAGTCCGGTCATGAAACCGGACCCTACTTCGTAGTCCAGCTCTTTCAGGTCATCCAGAGCCCGTCTGCGTGCCGCGAAGGGCACGCCGTCGCGCAGGCGGGTGTGCAGGGTCTCGTCGCTCGTCTCGAAACGGAGAAGATAGCGGTCGGCGCCCGCCGCCTTCAACGCCGCGTACTCGCTCCGGGAGCGGATGCCGAGGCTCAGGGTGACCGCAGCCGTTCCTTCCGTCGCATCCTTGATGCGCTCCACCGTGCGGCAATGATCGAGCACCGAGAGGAACGGATCCTCGCCTCCCTGCAGGACGAAGGTGCGAATGCCGAGGCGGAAACCCTCCCGGACGATCCCGACGATTTCATCGGAGGAAAGGCGATAGCGTGACACCCTGGTGTTGGCACCGCGGATGCCGCAGTAGAGGCAGTTTCTCGCGCAATGATTGGAGAACTCGATGAGTCCTCTCACAAAGACCCTCTTGCCCCAGACCAACTCGCAGAGAGCGTTCGCTTCGCCGCGAAGCGCATCGAGAGTCCGGCCCTCGGCGAACGCCCGCAGATCGGCGCTGTTCATCGGCGCCCCCCACATCAGAAATACACGTCCCTCTCACCCGATTCGATCAGGCGCAGGTTGTCGACGATCTTCGGCCGCTGCTCCTCATGGGCAGCCTCCACAAGCCTTCCGATGAGCTTTTTTCCCTTTGTGCGAACGGCGGGAGAAGCAAAATCCTCCAGGTATTCCTGAAAGGTGAACAGGCCGTTCGGCATGCAGAACCGCTGTATGAGTCCCGGTTTGGCGAGATCCATGAAATCCCGGCCGACACGCCCTTTTCGGTAGCACCCCGTGCAGAAGGAAGGAATGAATTCCTGGTCGATCAATGTTCCGATCACCTCGTCGAGAGAGCGGTGATCCCCTAGGGAAAACTGACTTCCCGAACACTCCGACGCCGCGTCGGCATAGGCGCCTGGATTCGTGCGCGAACCGGCGGAGATCTGGCTGACGCCGTACCTGAAAAGCTCGTTGCGCAGCCCCTCCGATTCCCGTGTGGAAAGAATGATTCCCGTGTAGGGCATGGCGAGGCGGATCACCGCGATGATCTTCCGGAAATCGTCGTCCGACACGGCATAGGGAATGTGCTCCGTGAAGGGAGTCCCCTCCGCGGGCTCGATGCGCGGCACGCTCACCGTGTGCGGGCCGCAGCCGAAGGTTTCTTCGAGGTGAAGGGCGTGTTCCATCAGCGCCAGGACTTCGAAGCGGTAGTCCCCCAATCCGAAGAGAACCCCCAGGCCCACGTCATCGATGCCGCCCTCCATGGCCCGGTCCATTACCATGAGGCGGTTGAGATAGTCCGCTTTAGGACCCGACGGGTGATACGCCGCGTACAAATCCGGATCATAGGTTTCCTGAAAGCAGATATAGGTGCCGATTTTCGCCGCTTTCAGGCGACGGAATCCCGCCACATCGAGGGGGGCGATTTCCACATTGATGCGGCGGATGGTGTTTTTCCCGACGCGAGTCTCGTATACCGTCCGGATGGCCGAAAGAAAATGGTCGAGATCATTGTCGCTCGACTCGCCACAGAGCATCACGATCCGCTTGTGTCCTTCCCGGAGAAGCATCTCGGCTTCCGTGCGGATCTGATCCGCGGTGAGCACGGCACGCCGGAGACGGGTGTTTTCCTTGCGGAACGCGCAGTACAGGCAGGAATTCGAACAGGTGTTCCCGATATAGAGCGGTGCGAAAAGCACCATGCGCCGCCCGTAAATGGTTTCCTTGGCATATCCCGCCGCGTCGAGCAACGCGCGGATCATCTCGGGAGAGTCTACGCACAGGAGCGCTGCGATCTCTTCCACCGACAATCCTTTGAGTTCCCTTGCCTTCTCGAGGATACAAAGCACTTCCCGCTGCGTCGGTGCAGTGCGCCTGCTGAGTTCCCGCAGACGGGGTACGTCAAGAAAGGATTTCTTCAGGGGATCCACCATGATCGGCCTCCTTCGTCTTGGTCAGAACCGATTTCACGGAGATCCCCCTGAGCCGTCCGATTTTTCCCGCAAGCGCTCCGAGTTCGTCGGTGGTTCCCTCCACGATAAGAGAGATGATGCTCAACGAGCGCTCACGCATGGGCAACCCCATGCGACCGAGGATGAGATGGGCGTAATCGGAGAGGATGAGGTTCAGTTGTCGGATGTTGTCCTTCTCTGTCACGAGGATGACGATGACCGCCAGTCTCTTCTCCATCGGACGTCCTCCGGATCGGATAGGTTTTTGGGAGATCCTTGAAACCGGAACTGATCCCGTTTCGCAGACATCCGATACTCTACCTCCAGACAGGGGAAAAAGTAAAGTGCTTTTTTTCACCTTCTTTTCCATTCCGCACCTGCAGCGTTTCTCCGCAGGACAATTGCGAGACCTCCGGCCTTGAAAAACTCCGTCGGTTGAATATACTTGGAAACAGGTTTCTTACTGACGAGGGGGAGTTTCAATGAACAAAAGAAGGCTTTCCACCGCGCTGCTCCTGCCGTTACTGTTTCTTTTTCTTGCCACGGTCGGAGAGGGATGCACCACCATTCTCGTCACGAAGGGAGCCACCACCGACGGATCGGTCATGGTCTCCCACTCGGACGACAACGATCTCATGGACCAGCGCATTCTCTACATCCCGGCCCGGAAATTCGCCCCCGGCGCCATGCGGAGCGTCTACTGCACCGCCGCGGCCATGGGCGAGTTTCCCCAGTACAATGCGTTCGTCTATCCCCGCATGGTCACTGCCGAAAGAGGCCCCGGTTACGACACGGGAGGCCCCTTGTCCGTCCCCCTCGGCCGGATTCCTCAGGTGGCCGAGACCTACGCCTACTTCGACGGCAGCTACGGCATCATGAACGAACACCAGCTCATGTTCGGGGAGTGCACCGACGGCGCGAAGGTCTCCCCGGAGCCCGAGCCGGGCAAGCGGATCTTCTACTCCGCCGAACTCTCCCGCATCGCCCTGGAGCGCTGCCACACCGCCCGGGAGGCCATCCGCCTCATCGGCGAACTCATCGAGACCTACGGGCTGTACGGCACCGGAGAGACGCTCCCCGTGGCGGACACGGAGGAGGGATGGGTCATCGAAATGGCCCCGTCTCCCGAAGGAACAGGCGGGCTGTGGGTGGCGAAGAAGGTTC
Organism: Synergistaceae bacterium UBA5560; assembly: GCA_002425685.1. Taxonomy (GTDB): domain Bacteria; phylum Synergistota; class Synergistia; order Synergistales; family Aminiphilaceae; genus Aminiphilus. Next base: position 24,427 of record DIMS01000092.1, read on the forward strand.
CCGACGGAGAGATCTTCGTTGCGGCGAACCAGTTCCGCATCCGGGAGGTCGATCCGGACGATCCGGACATGATGTACTCGAAAAACCTCCACGAGGTGGCGAAGAAACACGGCTGGTGGAAACCCGAGGATGGGAAGCTCGACTGGCTGAAAACGGTGAGCCTCGGCGAATACAACCATCCCTATTACTCCCTCCGGAGAGTGTGGCGGGTGTTCTCTCTGGTTGCCCCGTCGAAAAACTTCTCTCCCTGGGTGGAGGACGGGTTCACCCGGGAGTATCCCTTCTCAGTCAAGCCCGACAGAAAACTCTCCGTCCGTGACGTGATGCGCCTTCACCGCGACCATTACGAAGGGACGGAGTTCGACCTCACCCAGGGCGCCGCCGCCGGCCCCTTCGGCTACCCCGACCGTTTCTACGGTCCCTACGACGGTGCGGGCGACGTGGGAGACCCCTCGCGGAAGCTCGACGGTGCGTGGGAGCGTCCCCTCTCCGTCACCTATTGCGGCTATGTTTTCGTGAACCAGGCCCGGGGATGGTTGCCAGCCCCCATCGGGGGCCGCATGTGGCTCGGCCTGGACAAACCGTCGGACACGGTGTTCCTCCCCTTTCACGTGGGGGTGAACGGACTGCCCCGCTCCGTGGAGGTCTGCGACACGACGAAATTCTCCCGGGAGAGCGCCTGGTGGACCATCAATTTCCTGGCAAACTACGCGGGACTCAAGTACAGCTACATGCACAAGGAGATCGCCGCCCTGCAGGAACAGCTCGAAACAGCCTTCCTCGCAAACCTGGAAATCGTCGAACGAAAGGCTCTCGACCTCCACCGGACAGACCCCGCGAAAGCCCGGGAGTTCCTCACGGACTTCGGGGAACGCAACACCGCGGAGACACTGGCGAAATGGTGGGACCTCGCGGAGGGGCTCATCGTGAAGTACAACGACGGGCTGCTCACGGAAGGCGGCAGGATTGGCCAACCCCTGGGCTATCCCCGGGAATGGCTGGAGACCACCTCGTGGCCTTCGGGTCCCACCACATACGAAAAACCGAAGGGAAAGTAGACCAACCGGTTCGGATCGGTCCGGATCCGTTCGACGCCGGAGCGGGGCATCCGAAAGGAGCCCCGCTCGTTCTTTTTTCGTCACGCTCGTGTCCGGATCACGCTTCCTTCTCACGGTTTTTCCTGAGAACGGAAGGGTACGGACAAGATCTGTCCGCAAGAGCGCCTCTTCCAACTGCCACGACACTCCGTCTTCTTGCATGTTGCGGCATCGTTCTGCTATGATTTTCCGACACCGAGTCTGTTGGTTCTCCTGAAAAGAACACAAAGAAAGGAACGACAGCGACGGGAGAGGAGGACGATGCGCGTCACATCGGAAAACATTGAGAACGCTGCCCCAGCGGCTTCTACGGGGCAATTCCGGCGCAGGATTCCGGTTCCACGGACATCATCGTTCCCGGGACCTCCGGAAGAAATCCCTTGCCGAGGGACGTTCTCCCCCCGCGAGGGGACGCCCGCACATGGAAGGGAGTACGGAGAACCCCTTCAGAGACGCAGTCGGAGATTCGGAAAGAAGAGCCCTATCGTTCATGGAGGTGATGAAGAATCATGTTCCTCTTCCAGGCCACGCATCCTCGCGGGGCAAACGGCGCGCTGTTGCGGCTTCTCGCTCTGCTGGCGGCTTTTGCCCTCCTGCTTGTCCTCGCGGGAAACGCCACCGCAGCGGAACCTTCCCTCTCGGAGATCTACCGAATCCTCAAGACAAAGGAGTTCGTCGATCTCACCCACGCCTTCGATCCGGACATCCCCCACTGGCCGGGCTTTCCCGCAGAGAAACGCGAGACCATCTACTGGTACGACAAGGGCGTCGGCTCCGTGGGGCACGGCTTTTTCGCCCAGGTCTTCTGCCACGTGGGACAGTGGGGAACGCATTGCGATCCCCCCGCGCATTTCATCAAGGGACTGCGTACCATCGACCAGATCGACGTGAAGGAGATGCTGCTCCCCCTCGTGGTGTTCGACGTGCACGAACAGGTCGCGGCCAATCCCGACTACGTGCTCACCCTTGAGGACGTGAAAGCCTGGGAAAAGAAGCACGGCCCGATTCCCGAGGGAGCCTTCGCGGCACTGCGCACCGACTGGTCCAAGCGCTGGCCCGATCCGGCGGCCATGCGCAATGCCGGAGAGGACAGCACCGCCCACTATCCGGGCTGGAGTCTCGACGCACTGAAATACCTCTACGAGGAGCGGAGGATCACCGCCTCCGGCCACGAGACCACCGACACCGATCCGGGCGTCTCCACCTCCAAGGGAGACTACTCCTGCGAGGCCTACATTCTCGGCCAGGACAAATACCAGATCGAACTGCTCGCCAACCTGGACAAGGTCCCCGAGACAGGTGCTCTCGTGGTGGTCACATTCCCCAAGCCCTTCTTCGGCTNNAATTTTCGCCATTCTGCCCTAGACGCGGAGAGACAAACCGGAGGAAAATCCAGGCCGGGCCGCGGACGGCGGAACCCGTTCTCCGGGATGGCACAGCGCAGGCGAAGACACGACGAAGACACAACAAAGATGCAAGAGGGGTTCCC
>DIMS01000091.1 GCA_002425685.1 Synergistaceae bacterium UBA5560
TGGCAGGCCCGGCAGGACTCGAACCTGCAACCCCCGGTTTTGGAGACCAGTGCTCTGCCAATTGAGCTACGGACCTGCGCAACGGAAGGGATTATACCTTACTTTGTCTCCTTGTGCAAGGTATGCCCCTTACAGAACTTACAAAACTTTTTCTTCTCCAGCTTCTTCGTCTGCTTCTTCTTGTTCACCGTAGTGACATAATTGCGCCGCTTGCATTCTGTACACTGAAGTCCGATATTGTCAGCCATTGATCCTTCCTCTTTCCGCCGGAGCGCTGCCTAGTCGAGGATCTGCGTGACCACACCGGCGCCGACGGTACGACCGCCTTCGCGCACGGCGAATCGCAGTCCTTCCTCCATGGCGATGGGTACGATCAGCTTCACTTCGAACTGCGAGTTGTCCCCGGGCATGACCATTTCCACGCCCTCGGGCAGTTTGATCTCTCCCGTCACGTCGGTGGTCCGGAAGTAGAACTGCGGCTTGTAGCCGCCGAAGAAGGGCGTGTGACGGCCACCTTCCTCTTTCTTCAGTACGTACACCTCGGCCTTGAAGTGCTTGTGCGGCTTCACGCTCCCGGGTTTCGCCACGACCATGCCCCGCTCCACCTGCTCCTTGTCCACGCCCCGGAGAAGGATTCCCACGTTGTCTCCGGCCTGGGCATCGTCCAGGATCTTCCGGAACATTTCGAGAGAGGTGGCAACGCTCTTGATCTTGTCGTCCTGCATGCCGATGATCTCGACTTCGGAACCGGGGGTGATGATGCCGCGCTCCATCCTTCCGGTGACGACGGTACCGCGCCCGGTGATGGTGAACACGTCCTCGATGGGCATCAGGAACGGCTTGTCCACTTCGCGCACGGGCTGGGGAATGTGGTCGTCACAGGCATGAATGAGGTCCAGGATCTTCCCGGTCCATTCGTTGTCGCCGTCGGACTCGAGGGCCTTCAGCGCGGAACCGCGAATGATGGGCACGTCGTCTCCGGGGAAATCGTACTTGTTCAGCAGGTCCCGCACTTCCATCTCGACGAGGTCGAGCAGTTCGGGGTCGTCCACCATGTCCACCTTGTTCATGAACACGACGAGAGCCGGCACGTTGACCTGCCGTGCGAGAAGAACGTGTTCCCGCGTCTGGGGCATGGGGCCGTCCGCCGCGGACACGACGAGGATGGCTCCGTCCATCTGGGCGGCACCGGTGATCATGTTCTTGATGTAGTCCGCGTGCCCGGGGCAGTCGATGTGCGCGTAGTGCCGCGTGTCGGACTGGTATTCCACGTGGGCGATGTTGATGGTGATGCCGCGCTCACGCTCCTCCGGCGCCTTGTCGATCTGGTCGAAGGGGGTGAAGTCCGCGTATCCCTTTCTTCCCAGCGTCTTCGTGATCGCCGCCGTCAGCGTCGTCTTCCCGTGGTCGATGTGGCCGATGGTGCCAATGTTCAGATGCGGCTTCGACCGCGCAAATTTCTCCTTTGCCATGCTGCTCCCTCCTCGAAAGTCAGAAAATCTCGTATCGCTATCGCTTGAGAACCTTCTCCGCCACGTCCCGGGGAACCTCCTCGTACCTGGCGAATTTCATACTGTAGGAAGCTCTTCCCGAGGTTTTACTCCGCACGTCCGTCGCGTAGCCGAACATCTCCGCAAGGGGAACGAAGGCCCGAACGATCCGGGCGTTGGCACGGGTGTCCATGCCGTCAACGTGCCCTCGACGGGCGGAGAGATCACCGATCACGTCACCGAGATATTCCTCGGGCGTGACGACTTCCACCTCCACGACGGGTTCCATGAGAACGGGATCGCCTTTGCGCATCAGTTCCTTGAAGGCCATGGACGCGGCAATCTTGAAAGCCATTTCGGAACTGTCCACCTCGTGGTAGCTGCCGTCGACGAGAGAGATGCGCACGCCGATGACGGGATATCCACCGAGGACACCATTGTTGATGGCCTCGCCCAGGCCCTTCTCCACAGCGGGGATGTACTCCCTGGGAACGACGCCGCCGACAATGCGGTCCTCGAACTCGTACCCTTTCCTCTCCGGAAGAGGTTCCGCTTCGAGCCACACGTGCCCGTATTGCCCACGGCCTCCGGACTGACGAATGAAGCGCCCCTCCGCCCTGGAGGCAGTCCGGATGGTCTCCCGATACGCCACCTGGGGGTTGCCAACGCGCACCTCGACACCGAACTCCCGCTTCAAACGGTCCACCAGGATCTCAAGATGCAGCTCCCCCATACCGGAAATGATGGTCTGCCCCGTCTCCTGGTCCACCTTGACACGAAACGTTGGATCTTCCTCGGAAAGAGCGGAGAGTCCCTTGGAGAGCTTGACCTGATCGGCCTTGCTCATGGGCTCCACCGAGAGGGAGATGACCGGTTCGGGGAATTCGAGCGATTCCAGGAGAATGGGAGCCTTTTCATCGCAGAGCGTATCTCCCGTTCTCGCGGTTTTGAGTCCCGGAAGAGCCACGATGAGCCCTGCGTGGGCGCTCTCCATTTCCTCCCGCTTGTTGGCATGCATGCGAAGAATCCGGCCAACCCGCTCCCGTTTGTTCGTGGAAGCGTTCAGGATGGAAACACCGTTCTCCAGAGAACCCGAGTAGATCCGACAGAACACGAGCCGCCCCACAAAAGGATCTACCATGATCTTGAAGGCGAGCGCCGAAAAGGGTGCGTCGCTCGAACACGCACGCGACGTCTCCCCGCTCGTGTCCGGGTCGATTCCGACGATATCCGGGAGATCCATCGGACTCGGGAGATAGTCAACCACCGCATCGAGCAACGGTTGGACTCCCTTGTTCTTGAACGCGGACCCGCAGAGAACGGGAATGACGTCCAACGCGATTGTATGCTTCCGAAGAGCCTTTCGAAGGAGTGCGTCGGAAACGGCCTCCCCTTCGAGAAACAGGGTGGTGATCTCCTCGTCGAAATCGGCAAGGACCTCCACCATATCATCCCGCATTCTTCGCGCCTCTTCGAGAAGATGCGGCGGAATGTCCCCGGTCTTCGGCTCGGCGCCGAGATCGTCCAAATAAATGATTGCCTTCATGGCAACCAGGTCGACGACCCCCTCAAAGGCATCCTCGACTCCAATGGGCATCTGGATCGCCACGGGACGCGCCCCAAGCCGCTCGCGAATCCCCTTGAGGACCTGAAAGAAATCCGCTCCGACCCGGTCCATTTTGTTCACGAATGCAACTCTGGGCACGCGGTATTTGTCAGCCTGACGCCACACCGTTTCCGACTGGGGCTCCACGCCACCCACGGCACAGAAGACCGCCACCGCACCGTCGAGAACCCGCATGGAACGCTCCACTTCCACGGTAAAATCCACGTGGCCGGGCGTATCAATGATATTGATAAGGCAATCGTGCCAATGACAGGTCGTCGCAGCGGAGGTTATAGTGATGCCTCTTTCCCGTTCCTGCTCCATCCAGTCCATTGTGGCGGCGCCTTCGTGCACTTCGCCCATCTTGTGCTTGCGTCCCGTGTAAAAAAGGATGCGCTCCGTGGTCGTCGTCTTTCCCGCATCGATATGGGCCGCAATACCGATGTTGCGAATTTTTCCAAGAGTAAATTCTTCCATCACAGATCACCACCACATGGACTGAAACATCATCTCGTCAAACCCACCCGAACCTACCAACGATAGTGAGCGAAAGCCCGGTTGGCTTCGGCCATGCGATGCGTATCTTCCCGCTTCTTCACGGCTCCGCCTTCGTTCTTGTAGGCGTCGGTCAACTCGCGAGCAAGGCGTTCCACCATGGGAATACCCTTTCTCGCTCTTGCATAATTGATAATCCACCGGATGGCCAACGCCTGAGCCCTTGCCGGATGAACCTCCACGGGGACCTGATAGGTCGCGCCGCCAACCCGGCGGGGACGAACCTCGACCAGGGGACGCACATTCTCCATGGCCTTTTCGAAGACTTCCGTGGGCTGAGAGGAAAGCCGTTTCGCCGCCAGCTCAAGCGCACCATACATGATCCGCTCGGCGGTGCTCTTTTTCCCTTCCCACATGACACAGTTGATAAACTTGCTCACCGCCTGATTTCCGAAAACGGAGTCGGGCGGAGTGACGCGCTTGCGAACATGTCCCTTGCGCGGCATAAACGACCTCTCCTTCCCGCTATTTCTGCTTCGGACGACGAGCGCCGTACTTGGAACGACTCTGCCGCCGATTCTCCACACCGCCACAGTCGAGGGTTCCGCGGACAATGTGATACCTGACTCCCGGAAGATCCTTCACGCGACCGCCCCGAACAAGAACCACGGAGTGCTCCTGAAGGTTATGCCCGACACCGGGAATGTACGCCGTCACTTCGATTCCATTGGTAAGACGCACACGGGCGACCTTACGCAGAGCCGAGTTCGGCTTCTTGGGGGTCACCGTGTACACCCTCGTGCAGACTCCTCGCCTTTGGGGGTTCTGCTGCAGGGCGGGGGCGCTGGAACGCTGCCGTTTCTCCTCCCGCCCGTGCCGAATGAGCTGACTGATTGTTGGCACTAAGCTCCCTCCTCCACTTCCAAATACGCTGCCGTTTTCCTCCTCAAACCCTACCGCGAGAACCCTCTCCATCCTCATTGAGAATGGCCGCCACGGATGCCTTTCGGCATAGCGCGCAAGCCCTCCCCAAAACCTGCATGTCCGGAGCCGATTCCACGACAACTCCCCGGTTCTCCGCAAGACGTGCGATTTTCTCCCGCATGGCCTCATCCGCATCGGACGCTATGAACACCTTCCGTACCGTTCCCCGGATCAGCGCCCTCTCCACCGCCCGAAACCCGGCCACTCTGGGCATGACACACAACTCGTCAAGAGGCATGATTATTCCTCCTGTGCGGACGCACCCGGACATAATAACAAACGAAGAGGAACCGTGTCAACAACTGAAAAAAGGACACGGTTCCTCCCGTCTTTTCCCGAAATCCCGTCAGGCGGATTCGATCTGGAGCGGAGCCGGCCTGACCACGACCTTCCTGTAATAATCCACTCCCGTTCCGGCGGGGATGAGATGGCCGATGATGACATTCTCCTTCAACCCACGGAGCGGATCGTTCTCGCCCCTCACCGCCGCGGCGGCCAAAACCTGCGCTGTCTGCTGGAAGGAGGCGGCGCTGAGGAAACTGTCCGTCGCCAGGGCGGCCTTGGTGATCCCATGAAGCAGGGAGCGCCACATCGGTTCCTCCCGAAGGCGTCGGATGAAGGAGACCCGCTGGATGAGCCGTTTGTTCTCCGTCGTCGCATACAAGGGACGCACGGTGAGACTCTCGGGGAAAACACCTGCCAGCGCCTCCAGGATCTGATGGTTCACTTCCTGACCGGAAGGGACGATCTCGTTGCCGTCCTCATCCCGCACCGTCTCGAGAAGGACCTTGCCGTAGACGAGTTCATTCAGGATCTGGCGGAGGATTTTTTCCCTCGAGACGACTTCGCCCTCTACTTCGATAGCGGCAAGCTCTCCCTGGAGCAGCTTCTGCACGATTCCCGCATCCACCTGGGAAGGGATGCCCGTCACGGCGTTGCCCTCCGCATCAATGGCGGAGAGAAGTTCATGCCCATAGACATGTTTCAACAGGTAATTCTGCATTGCCGTGGAAAGAACGATTTCTTCCGGGTTGCGCCAGATTCGGATCGTCTCCACGGAAGCCTTTCGGAGTATTCTGACATTCTCCTCTGAAAGAAGCGAATCGGCGGAAAGGACAACCTCGCCTTCATGAACGATGTCCTCGGCGAGATAGGCCACGTCCTTCAACGTCGCAAGGGTTTCCGTGTCGCGCACGACAATCGGGCGGGGAGCCTGGCGGGTAATGTGCACCAACTGCCCCACCGTGAAGGACTCCGTGGGCTGAATGGTGACACCCTCTCCCTGATAGGGAACGAGCAGTTCAAGCCCCTCCATTTCGCGGCGGAAACTGGCCTCCCCGACAACGACACGAAGGGGACCCTCGGCATCATCCACATAAAGTTCCGTCACGGGGTTCTCGCTGAGAAGGATTCTCCGAACCATCTCCTCTGTGATGACCTGATCTCTGTATTGGAAAAGCGCTTCCATACTCCCCTGTCCCTCGATACCCCGAAGGACACAGCCAACAAGAGATCGGACGGCTTCTTCCAGAAATTTTCTGTTGTCGTTCCGGATCGCCTGGAGCTCCTCCTCAAGATCGGCCATCCAGACCAATTTCTCCGCCACGAAGGAGCTGTCCCCCTCCTCCACGATACGCACGCGGTTTACCGGCGCCACCTTCCGGAGGATGACCTCGATGTGTTTGTTGTTGATGGAGACGCCCTGAGACCGGTAAACCTCCTGAATTCCGTCCACCAGATATTTCTGCACGGCCTCGATGCCGAGCACGTCGAGGATGTCCTGGGGGTCTTCGTTGCCCTCGGTGAGTTTCTGCCCCTTCTTCACCGCCTCGCCTTCCTCGACGAGAATGTTCTGGGACATGGGAACGTTGTAGATGACCCGCGCCTCGTTTTCATCCTCGGGAGCGATGATGAGCTTGTATTTTCCTTCCAGCGGACGTTTCTCCAAAACCGTTCCATCCACTTTGCTGAGGAAGGCGACCTTCTTGGGGCGCCGTACCTCGAAGAGTTGCTCGATACGGGGGAGACCCTGGGTGATGTCCTCTCCGGTGAGGCGCACGCCGCCCGTGTGGAAGGTGCGCATGGTGAGCTGCGTTCCCGGTTCTCCGATGGATTGCGCCGCGACGACACCTACGGCCTCGCCGATGGCCACCTTTCTGCGCGTGGCCAAGTCCCGTCCGTAACAGGTTCGACAGACGCCGTTCCGTTCCTCGCAGGTGAGGGGGCTTCGAATCCACACCTTGGAAAAGCCGAGCGAATCGAGGAGAGATGCCCTTTCTGCGCTGATCTCCTCGTTGCGGTGCACAAGGATCTCCTCCGTCTCGGGATGCAGAATATCCTCGAGAGACGTACGACCGACGATGCGCTCTCCCAGGGGGATGGTCACCTTGCCATCCTGGAGAAGGGGCTCCATACAGACGCCGTGCATGGTACCGCAGTCTTCGGCAGTGATGATGAGGTCCTGGGCCACGTCCACGAGACGCCGGGTGAGGTAACCGGATTTCGCCGTCCGAAGAGCCGTGTCGGCCAGCCCCTTCCGAGCACCGTGAGTGGAGATGAAGTACTCGAGCATGTTGAGTCCCTCGCGAAAATTCGCGGTGATGGGATAGTCAATGATGCGTCCCGACGGATCGGCCATGAGGCCTCGAATACCGGCCATCTGGGCCACCTGGCTCCTGGAGCCTCGGGCACCCGAATCGACCATCATGCGGAGAGAATTCTCCTCGGTCATGTTCTCCACGATCTTGTCCGCAATCTCGCGAGCGGCCTCGGTCCAGAGGATTTCCTTCTGACGGAGATATTCCTCCTCGGTAAGAATACCCATCTGGTACTGGGAGGAAAGTTCCTCTTCCTGCTCGAGAGCTTTCTCGACGATCACGCTCTTTTCCCTCGGGATCACCACGTGGTCGATACCAAGGCTGATGCCGCTGCGGGTGGACCAACGGTAACCCAGCATCTTCACCGCATCGAGCATCTCCACGAGCGCCGCCTGACCGACTCTGTCGAAGGCGTCGTCGAAGAGTTTCGAGACATCCTTCTTCCCCATCTGCCGATTGAGGAAACGTAATTTTTTCGGAAGGGCACTGTTGAAAAGAACCCGACCGGGCGAGGTCTCGATCCACTCCACGCCGTTTTCTCCCACCCACCGTAGCTTGATGCGCGCATTCGCGTCCACCGCGCCGTGCTCCAGGGCGGTGAGACAGTCCTCGATGTCGGAGAAGTGCATACCTTCTCCCTTTTTTCCGTCCCGCATGCCCGTGAGGTAGTAGATGCCGAGCACGATGTCCTGGGTCGGGGTCATGACGGTACGTCCGCTTGCCGGCGACAACAGGTTGTTCGCGGAGAGCATGAGCACCCGCGCCTCTGTCTGGGCCTCCAGGGAAAGCGGCACGTGCACCGCCATCTGGTCCCCGTCGAAGTCCGCGTTGAAGGCAACGCACACGAGGGGATGCAGGCGAATGGCCTTTCCCTCCATGAGAACCGGTTCGAAGGCCTGTATACCCAGGCGATGCAGCGTAGGCGCACGATTGAGCAGCACCGGGTGGTCCTTGATGATTTCCTCGAGAATGGCCCATACTTCGTCGCGCCCCCGCTCGATGAGCCTTCGGGCGCTCTTCACATTGGGAGCGAGTCCCCGTTCCACGAGCTTCTGCATGACAAAGGGCTTAAAGAGCTCCAGCGCCATCTGCTTGGGAAGTCCACACTGATAGAGTTTCAGGTGAGGACCGATGACGATGACGGAACGCCCCGAATAGTCCACGCGTTTTCCGAGCAGGTTCTGCCGGAAGCGCCCCTTCTTTCCCCGCAGGAGATCGGACAGGCTCTTGAGGGGACGGTTCCCCGCACCAAGCACGGCCTTCCCGACCCGACCGTTGTCGATAAGGGCGTCCACGGCCTCCTGGAGCATGCGCTTCTCGTTGCGCACGATGATCTCCGGAGCCCGCAGCTCCTGCAGTTTTCTCAAACGGTTGTTCCGGTTGATGACCCGCCGGTAGAGGTCGTTCAGATCGGAGGTGGCGAAGCGCCCTCCATCGAGCTGCACCATGGGGCGGAGATCGGGAGGAATGACGGGCAGCACCTCCATGACCATCCATTCGGGCTTTCCGTTGCTTTTCCGGAAGTCCTCCACCACGTTGAGGCGCTTGATGAGCTTCCGCTTCTTTTGTCCGGTACACTCGGCAATCTCTTCACGCAGCGTTGCGGCGAGTTCCTCCAGATCGAGAACACGCAGGAGTTCCTGCACTCCTTCGGCGCCGATTCCCGCCTTGAATCCCTTGTCGTAGGCCGCGCAGAGCCGATATTCCCGTTCGAGAATGATGCTTCCCCGCTCGAAGGGAGAATCCCCCTGTTCCACCACGATGTAACAGGGATCCTCCAGTGTGACGGACTCAACCTGAGCGCTGAAGCGTCCGGGATGTTTCTCGTGAAAGAGTTGATATTCGCTCGCCGACGTGACGTCTCCCTTTCCGAAGGGAAGGTGTACCACCCCCGCGACGACAAATCCCTCCTGATTACCCACGAGAGCTCTTTCCACGGGGAACTCCCGTTCCTGGGAAGAGAATTTGTCCACCTGACCGGCGGAGAGAATGTCCCCTTCTCCGAAGAGTCCCCCCGGATGCACGGCGGTGGTTCGAAAGGCGGGCTCGACCTTGAAGATCTCGTCCCCGTACTCCGCCTTGTAGCGCGCTACCATGGAGGCGGAAATCACATCTCCCTCGTTCACGGGAATGTCGTCCACCTGAAGAATCCGATAGGCCTCCTCCGCCTTGAATTTCGGGTCATAAAAACTGTGCAGGCGTTCCTCGCACGCCGAGAGAGTCTCTCCGCGACGCACGAGATCGTGCCGCTTCCCCTCCATGACGACCTTGTACACCGGTTCCCGGCGACGCGTGGGAGCGAAGTAGACTACCTTCTCAAGCTCCTTCGTAGCAGTCCCCAGAAGCAGGCTGAGCCTGCTCGGAATACCCCGGAGGTACCAGATGTGCACCACCGGCGCCGCAAGCTCCAGATGTCCCATGCGTTCCCGGCGAACCCTGTTGTCCGTGACCTCCACACCGCAACGGTCACAGACGACCCCCTTGAATTTGGGGCCGCTTCGCTTGTATTTGCCGCAAGCGCACTCAAAGCTCCTCGTGGGACCGAAAATGCGCTCGCAGAACAATCCATCCTTTTCTGGGCGGAGCGTTCTGTAATTGATCGTCTCGGGCTTCTTCACCTCTCCGCTGGAAAGTTCCCGAATGCGTTCGGGGCTCGCCAGCTTGACGCGGACTCCCGCGATCTCCCGACGACTCATCTATGCGTTCCCCCCCTCTGGAGCATCGGCTTCCTCCGACTTCGACTCCGAGACATCATCCTCCCTCCCGAAGAGAAACGCCTCGGTGGTTCCCGCAGAGGAGACGTCTTCGTCGGGTTCATCTTCCACCATCACGTCGCTGCGGAAGGAGGAGAAACGGCCGATCCTCCCACTGTCGAACTCTTCCTCGTCCATGACCAGTTCACCCACGGAGCCGTCGTCATAGGTGATCTCCACGTCGAGTCCGAGCCCCTGAAGTTCCTTCACGAGGACGCGGAAACTCTCCGGAACACCGGGTTCCGTGAGATTCTGCCCCTTCACGATGCGCTCGTAGGTCTTGAGACGACCCCGAATGTCGTCGGACTTGACGGTGAGCATCTCCTGGAGAATATGCGACGCACCGTATCCCTCGAGAGCCCACACTTCCATCTCTCCGAAGCGCTGTCCTCCGAACTGAGCCTTGCCCCCGAGAGGCTGCTGGGTGATGAGACTGTACGGGCCGATGGATCTGGCGTGAATCTTGTCGTCCACGAGGTGGATGAGTTTGAGCATGTACATGCACCCTACGGTGATCTTGTTTTCGAAGGGTTCCCCCGTCCTGCCGTCGAAGAGAGTAATGCGTCCATCGGAGGTCAGATCCGGGTACTTTTCCTTCTGGAGTTTCTCCACGAGATCGAAGATATGCATTTCCTGGGCACCTTCGAAGACGGGCGTGGCGATGCGGAAACGGCCTTCCATCTCCTCAATGCCGTTGTAGCCGACAAAACCCATGACGGTTTCAAGAACCTGCCCGAGGTTCATGCGGCTCGGCACCCCGAGAGGATTGAGCACCACGTCCACGGGAGTGCCGTCGGGAAGATAGGGCATATCCTCCTCGGGAAGAATGCGGGAGACCACACCCTTGTTTCCGTGACGCCCCGCCATCTTGTCTCCCACCGTGATCTTTCTGAGCTGGGCGACGTACACCTTGACGACTTCGTTGACACCCGGACTCAGATGTTCGCCGCTCTCCTCCCGCACGAGGCGCTTCACCGCCACGACCTTGCCGCCCTCCCCGTGGGGAACCCGGAGGGACGTATCGCGAACCTCCCGGGCCTTTTCACCGAAGATCGCCCGCAGAAGCTTTTCCTCGGGAGATTGGTCCGATTCGCCCTTGGGAGTCACCTTGCCCACGAGGATATCCGCCGCCTTGGCCTCCGCCCCAACCCGAATGATCCCGTTTTCGTCGAGGTTCTTCAGGGCATCCTCGCCAACATTGGGAATGTCCCGGGTGATCTCCTCGGGGCCGAGTTTCGTGTCCCGGCTGTCGATTTCGTACTCTTCGATGTGGATCGACGTGTAATAGTCTTCCTTCACGAGACGCTCGTTCAGAAGAATGGCATCCTCGAAGTTGTATCCTTCCCAGGACATGAAGGCCACGATGACGTTCCGTCCGAGAGCGAGTTCCCCCTTCTCCACGGATTGCCCGTCGGCGATGATATCGCCTTTTTCGACCCGGTCCCCTGCCTGGACGATGACCTTCTGATGAATGACGGTCCCCTGATTCGAACGCCTGAATTTGATCAGGCTGTAGGTATCCCTGGTGCCATCGCCGGCGGTGATCTCGATGCCATTCGCATCGAGATGGGTCACCACACCGGCACGTCGCGCCAAGATACAGGACCCGGAATCCCTGGCGATGCGTCCTTCGATTCCCGTTCCGACGATGGGAGCCTCGGCACTGATGAGCGGCACGGCCTGGCGCTGCATGTTCGATCCCATAAGTGCCCGGTTCGCGTCGTCGTGCTCCAGAAAGGGAATGAGCGCCGTGGAGATGGAGACGACCTGCTTCGGCGCCACGTCGATGAAGTGAATTCCGGCGGGCTCCACGGAGACAATGGATCCTCGGGAGCGAACGTGCACTTCCGGCCCGAGAATTCGTCCCGTCTCATCCACGGGGGTGTTCGCACGCCCCACGTAGTAATGATCTTCCTCGTCCGCGGAGAGATTCACCACGTCGTCGGTGACGCATCCGTCCACGACCCTTCTCTTCGGCGTGACCAGAAAACCGTATTCGTTGACTCGTGCGAAGGTCGCGAGAGAGGTGACCAGGCCGATGTTCGGTCCTTCCGGCGTTTCGATGGGGCACACGCGACCGTAATGGGTGTAGTGCACGTCCCTGGCCTCGAATCCGGCCCGTTCCCGGGAAAGACCTCCGGGGCCGAGAGCGGAGAGGCGGCGCCGATGCGTGAGCTCTGCGAGGGGATTCGTCTGGTCCATGAACTGTGAGAGCTGGCCGGAACCGAAAAACTCCCGAAGCGCCGCCGAGATGGGGCGCACGTTGATGAGCTCCTTCGCTGTGGCCACCGCGAGGTCGGGAATCGTGGTCATGCGCTCCTTGGCGATGCGCTCCATGCGCAGCAGCCCGATGCGGACCTGGTTCTGAAGCAGCTCACCCACGGCTCTGACGCGACGGTTTCCGAGGTGGTCGATGTCGTCCTCCTGGCCGGAACCGTTGCGCAGGGCGATGAGTCCCGCGATGATGTGCACGATGTCATCCACCGTGAGAAGGCGGTTGGACTCGGGAACATCGAGGTCGAGCCGCCGGTTGACTTTGTAGCGGCCCACCCGTCCCAGATTGTATCTCCGGGTGTCGAAGAAGAGACTGTTCACGTAGTCCCGAGCGTTCTCCATACGGGCAGGCTCGTTGGGGCGAAGCCGGCGGAAGAGTTCAAGAACCGCCTCCTCGCTGTTTTCCGAGTTGTCCCGTTCGAGCGTGGAGGCCAGCGCGTTGTCGACGTTCCAAACACGCACCGTGGTCCGCCCCATGTTCCAGAGTGCCTCAAGGTGTTCCTTGGTGAGGCGGTCGTTCCGACGGATCACCGTCTGGCCAGCCTCGTTGAGAATGGCCTCCGCGAGAAGGCGACCCCGGGCCTCCTCCTCAATGAGATCGACCTCCTCCGATTCGGCGCCGAAGAGCCGAAGCACCTCGTCGTTGTTCGGAATACCGAAGGCCTTGAGGAGCATGGTGACAGGAATTTTCTTCCGGTTGTCGATGTTCACGGAGAGGATATCACCAGGGGTAAGGTCGAACTCCAGCCAGGCCCCACGGTCGGGAATAACCTTCGCCGCATAGGACTCCTGTCCCGGCACGCTCGCCTCGGCGCTGAAATACACACCGGCGGAACGGGCAAGCTGGTTGACCACCACCCGTTCCGTGCCGTTGATGACAAAGGTTCCTCTGGCAGTCATGACGGGGAAATCGCCGAGAAAGATATCCTCCTCCTTGATCTCTCCTGTCTTCCGGTTCACCAGACGAATGGTTGCCCGAACGGGCATATCCCAGGTCTGGTCACGTTGCCGGGCCTCTTCCTCGGTAATGTTCGGCACGCCCACATAGTACCGCACGAATTCCAGGGCAAAAGAGCCGTCGTAGCTGTCGATGGGAAAGATCTCGTCGAACAGTTCCTGAAGCCCGACACTCTGCCGGAATTCAGAATCCGTATCGAACTGGAAGAACCAACGGAAGGAATCGCGCTGTACTTCGACAAGATCGGGAAGCTCAACGAGATCCCGCTCTCGGCCGAAGGTGAGCCGAGTGCTCCACGTACCGGCGGGGACAAAGTCGGCCATGGGAGTTACGACCTCCCTGTCTACGGAAAATTTTGGGGAATTGCAGATTCGTGACGAAGGTGCATCATAGCAAAAGGGACACCTTGTGTCAATAGACGCAAGATGCCCCCTTCCATATACTCAACTCTCTCTTACGAGAGAGTTTCCAGGCTGGTGTCGAGGGGGGGATTTGAACCCCCACAGGCTTGCGCCCACTAGATCCTGAGTCTAGCGCGTCTACCAGTTCCGCCACCCCGACGCTGACGAATTCGTGACGGCGATGATTGTAGCAACGGCGGAGAAAAATTGCAAGCTCGGAAACCGACGATGTGACGATACAGGGAAAATGCCCTTGGTAGAGTGGGTTTCTCCAGGCTCCACGAGAAATCGGCCTCCCGATATTCCTGCTCTGTTCCGTGCACCCCTGGAAACACTTCCGGATAGAATCCGTTCACCTCCGCCGAAAAACACCCGCCTCCGTCCAAGCGGTTCAGGAACGCTGCGCAGCCCGGCGAAGACGATCCCGGAGCGCTCTTCCGATGCGAAAAGAGGAGGGCATGTCCGCTACGAGAAGCCGCAATGCGCATTTTTCCAAATCGCGAAGCGCCCCAAAGAGTCCTGCCGCATAGGCGTCCGCGTGGGCGAAACGTCGCATGGCGCCGCACAGAAAGGGAGGTTCCCGCAATCCCACGTATCCGATCTCCTCCGGCCCCGCGAGAGCCGCAACCTCCGCCCAAACCCGATCGTCCCCTTCCCAGAGAAAAAGAGGGAGCGTCGGCGCATAGTGCCGATGCCGCGTCCCGGGGGAGTGGGCGAGCAACTGGGCGGTCTCGGGGAGGAGAATCTTCCCCGCGACGGCTTCAAGTTCCTCCAAAGGAAGACCTCCGGGACGGAGAAGGGCGAGTGTCTCCGAAACGGCGTCTACCACTGTCGATTCCACCCCAAGTGCCGTGGAACCACCGTCGAGAAGCACCGCCGGGGCATGTCCGAGGTCTTCCGCAACGGCTTCCGCCGTGGTGGGACTCGGCCTGCCGCTCGAATTCGCGCTGGGAGCGGCCACCGGACATCCACAGTACCGAAGAAGCCCCAACGCCACGGGATGGGCGGGAATGCGCACCGCCACGGTGGGCAGCGAAGCACGGACATTCTCCGGAACGTCTTCCCGTGCGGGCAGGACCAGCGTAAGAGGTCCGGGTGCGAATCTGCGAAACAGGGCCTCCGCCCGATGGTCCATGTGGGCCACCTGCCGCACGTCCTCTACGGATGCCACGTGAACGATGAGCGGATTGTCTGCGGGCCTTCCCTTGGCGGCGAAAATGCACGCCACCGCCTCCGCGGAGAGTGCATTCGCACCGAGACCATAGACCGTCTCCGTAGGAAAGGCCACGAGACGCCCCGACCGAAGCACTCTGCCCGCCACCGCAAGAGCTCGCTCGTCGGGGCTTTCCGAATCGAGGCGAAAACGGATTGTCATGACGACGCACTCCCCTCTGCGTTCTCCTGTTCCTCCCGGCGTTTTCCTCCTTTTCCGAGGCGGAACCCGGCCTTCGCCTCGTCATTGAAACAGGAGAAAAATTTGCGCCGGAACTCGGGAAACTTGCCGCCGAGAATCGCGCCGCGCATGCGTCGCATGAGCCGCAGCAGGAAATGGATATTGTGCCACGTGCAGAGGCGGGAGGAGAGAATCTCTCCTGCCTTGTAGAGATGGCGTAGATAGGCCCTGGTGTAGGTCCGGCAGACGTGGCAGTCGCATTCAGGGTCAAGGGGAGAGAAATCCCGGGCGAACTCCAGGTTTTTGATGTTCAGGCGTCCCCCGGAGGTGAAGACCGTCCCGTTCCGTCCGTTGCGGGTGGGCAACACGCAGTCGAACATGTCCACTCCCCTGGCGACTCCCTCCACGAGGTTCGGGGGATAACCGACCCCCATGAGATAGCGCGGAAGTGCCGCAGGCATGGAGGGCATCACGGCGTCGAGGATGCGGTACATCTCCCCGTGAGGTTCCCCTACGGAGAGTCCCCCGATGGCGAGCCCGGGAAAATCCATTTCTGCGAGACGACGGGCGCAGTCAATGCGCTGTTCCGCGTAGACCGATCCCTGAACGATGCCGAAGAGGAACTGGTCCTCTCTCGCGTGCGCCTCCCGGCAGCGGCGCGCCCACTCCAGCGTCCGCTCCACCGCCCGCAGCGAGGATTCCGGCGAGGAGGGATAGGGAACACATTCGTCGAAACACATGGCAATGTCGCTGCCGAGCTGCTCCTGAATCGCGACGGAACGCTCTGGAGACAGGAAGTGGAGGCTGCCGTCGAGATGGGAGCGGAAAGCGACGCCCTCGTCGGATACCTTCCGCGACGCCGCCAGGGAAAAAACTTGAAATCCGCCGCTGTCGGTGAGGATGGCGCGGTTCCATCCCATAAAGCGGTGCAGTCCCCCCGCCTCGGCGACGAGATCTTCTCCGGGACGCAGGGAAAGATGGTAGGTGTTGCCCAGGAGAATGGACGTCCCCATCTCCGTCAATTCGAAGGGGGCCATGGCCTTCACCGTCGCCTGGGTTCCCACGGGCATGAACACCGGCGTCTCCACAACACCGTGGGCGGTGTGCAGCTCGCCCGCTCGCGCCCCCGTAACGGGGCATGTGGCGATCACGCGGAAAATTCTCTCCGACGATCTGGTCACGACGCAGCCCTCCCCCAACCGAACAGGGCCTCCGCGTTCTTCCAGACGTGTTCGGCCAGTGCCTCGAAGGTGGTCTTTCTCGCGGTCGCGAGGGTTTCATAGACGAACCGCACGTAGGCGGGCTCGTTTCTCTTGCCACGGAAGGGCTGAGGCGCGAGATAGGGAGCATCGGTCTCGCAGAGAATCCGGTCCGTCGGAATCCGCCCGGCGATCTCCCGCAATTCGGCGCTTCGGGGGAACGTCACCGGCCCGGCGAAGGAGACGTAGAATCCCAGATCCAGCGCCGCCTTCGCGTCCTCCCATGTCCCTGAAAAACAATGAATCACGCCACCGCAACGGGACGCGTCCTCGGAGCGCAAAAGCGCGAGCGCATCATCGTAGGCCTCCCGGATGTGTACCACGAGGGGCTTTCCCGCCTTGACCGCCCAGGTGACATGGTCCGCAAAGACACGGCGTTGCACGGCCCTGGGGGAGTGATCGTAGTGGTAGTCCAGCCCAGTCTCCCCGATGGCCGCCACGCAGGGTGCGTTCGCCAGATCGTGCAGTTCCGCCGAAAGTCCCTCCGCCGCAGATGACGCGTCGTGGGGATGGACACCCACTGCGGCAAAAACGCCCCGGTCGGCATAGTCCAAGGCAAGACGGTGCACGGCGAAACTCGACGTTTCGTCGGACCCCACCACGAGAAGGCGGCGAAGGCCTGCCTCCGCCGCCCGATCCAACACCGTCTCCAGATCCTCTCGAAACTGCTCCATATCCAGATGACAATGGGTATCCGCAAGAAAGTCCTTGTGCACGAGAATCCTCCAGATCGTCTAATGAATGCGTGAACCCGGCGCAATGTCCCGATCCACCGTAAGGAGCGAGAGCCCCTCGCCGTCGGCGGTCTCCGCGGCGAGGAGCATGCCGTTGCTCAGCACACCCCGCAGCTTGGCGGGTTTGAGATTGCAGATGACGATGATCTTCCGTCCCACAAGCTCCTCCGGGGCGTAGAACTCCCGGATGCCCGAGACGATGGTCCGTCGTTCGTATCCCAGGTCGAGTTCGAGCTTGTAGAGCTTGTCCGCCTTGGGAACGGGCTCCACCGCAAGCACCGAGGCAACCCTAAATTCGCAGTTCCGGAACTGTTCCACCTCGATCTCCGGCTCGTGGTCGCCGGGATCGGGAAGCATGCCCTTCCGGGCTTCCCGATCGGCTTTCTCCGCCTCCCACGCCTTCAGATCGATGCGGGGAAAAAGCACGTCCCTCCGATGCACGGACACGCCCGAGAGGTCCGCGGTCCATTCGGGAATGCCCTGCCCCCCGGAGAGGCTCTCCGCGTCCAGGCCGAGCTGGTCCATCATGCGCGCCGCGGAATCGGGGATGAAGGGCGCCACAAGACACGCCACGGTACGGAGCACGCGACAGAGAGTGTTGAGCACCGTGCCGAGGCGCTCCGCGTCCTCCTCTTTGCCCAGCTTCCAGGGCATGGTGTCGTCGATGTACTTGTTTCCTCTTCCGACAAGAACCCAGATATTCTTGAGGGCCTCATCGAAGGCATAGCGATCCATGCAGGAATCCACATCCCGACGTGTCGCGGCGACAAGTTCCGCAAGGTCTCTTTCCAGCTCTGTTTCGGCCCCCACGGCAGGAATCGTTCCGCCGCAATAGCGTTCCACCATCTGGAGAGTCCGGTTCAGCAGATTTCCCAGATCGTTGGCGAGATCCGCATTCCGCCGCTGCACAAGGGCGAGTTCGGAGAAATCCCCGTCCAAGCCGAAGGGGACCTCCCGAAGCAGGAAGTAGCGGAAGGAATCCCGACCGTATAGCTCCACCATCTCAAAGGGATCCACCACGTTTCCCTTCGATTTGGACATCTTCTCTCCCTCCACGGTCCACCAGCCGTGAGCGAAGACGAGTTTCGGAGGGTTCACGCCGAGGGCGAGAAGCATGGCGGGCCACACCACTGAATGGAAGCGGATAATGTCCTTGCCGACGAGATGGTGAACCACGGGCCAGTATTTTTGCCAGGGCGCGTTCTCCTCGGGATAGCCCACAGCGGCGAGATAGTTGATGAGCGCATCGAACCAGACGTAGACCACATGTTTTTCGTCACCAGGAACGGGAATCCCCCAGCTGATGGTCGTTCGGGAGATGGACTGATCTCGCAGCCCTCCCCGGAGAAAGCTGAGAATCTCGTTGCAGCGTCCCTTGGGCAGGATCGCTTCCCCGTTCGCCTCGTAGTAGGCCAAAAGGGGCTCCGCATAACGGGACATACGGAAGAAATAGCTCTCCTCGGTCATCATCTCCAGTTTCCTGCCACAATCGGGGCAGGTCTTCGCCTCCCCCATCTGAGACTCCGGGACATAGGTCTCGCAGGGAACGCAATACCATCCTTCGTAGGATCCCTTGTAAATGTCCCCCTTGGCGAGGAGAGTCGCAAAGATGTGCTGTACCACCTTCCTATGGCGCTCCTCGGTAGTTCGGATGAAATCGTCGTTGCTCACACCGAGGGCTTTCCAGAGTTCCTGAAAGTTCACCACGGTGCGATCCGCCAGTTCCTGGGCGGTGAGTCCCTTGGCGGCGGCGGCACGCTGAATCTTTTGGCCGTGCTCGTCCGTACCCGTGAGGAAAAAGGTGTCAAAACCGCACATTCTCCGGTAGCGGGTCATGACATCCGCAGCGATGGTCGTATAGGCGTGTCCGATGTGGGGCACGTCGTTCACGTAATAAATGGGTGTGGTGACGTAAAACGGTTTCCGTGACATGTGAGGACCCCCTTACGATGAATCCCGTTCCCTCCGCGCAGCGCGGAGGAGCCGGTCCTTGACGACGTTTTTCGGAATACCATACCGTTCATGGATGAAGTTGGCAACCTCCCGGAGAGGAAGTCCCCGCCCCTGGAGATTTTGCGCATCCTCCTCCCAGGGAATCTCCTCGTCAGCACTCCCTGCCATTGTCGCGCCCTCCACGAGAAGAACCAGTTCGCCTCGAAACATCCCCTCTTCTGCCCTTCCGAGAGCCTCCTCTGCGCTGCCCCGAAAGACCTCCTGGTGGATCTTGCTGATCTCCCGCACCACCGAAACGGAGCGATTTCCCAGCACGTCGCGAACCGACGCGAGATGCGCCGTCGCCTTGTGTGGAGACAGGTAGAACACCAGCGTCCAGGGACATTGCCGCAGTGTTTCGAGAAAGGTGACGCGCTCCCCCTCCCGGTCCGGAAGAAACCCGAGGAAGGCGAAGGGAGACGGGGCCAGCCCTGACAACAGGAGGGCAGGAATCAGTGCAGTGGCCCCCGGGAGAACATCCACGTCGAACCCGCGGGACAGGGCCTCGGCGAGAAGGATCGTTCCCGGATCGGAAATTCCCGGCGTCCCCGCGTCGGAGACGAGGGCCACCGTTTTCCCATCTTCGAGGAGGGCGAGTACTTTTTCCGTGCGAGTCCGCTCGTTGTGCTCATGGCAGGAAAGCATGGGCTTCCTGATGGCGTACCGCCGCAGCAGAATGAGGGTTCGTCTCGTGTCCTCGCAGGCGACGAGATCACACTCCCGAAGCGCCCGAAGCGCCCGAAGAGTGATGTCCTCCAGGTTGCCGATGGGGGTTGGAACAACAATCAGGGGCAGGACAATCCCTCCTTCGAGTAGGCCCGCAGGCATTCCACCGATGTCGCCCCCTTCTCGTCCGCCACGAAGAGAGGCGGCTCGACGACGAGTCCCGCCCCGGCCCCTTTGGTACTCTGCACGAGCAGAAGAAAGGCATTCTTTTCCGGCCTCGGGTGAACGGAACGAAGGCGCTTCGGTTCGAGCCCGTTCTCCCGCAGCTTTCCAAGCAGTTCCGCCCCCCGGCGAGCGCGGATGACCACGTAGAAACGCCCCCCTGTGGGGAGTACCCATCGCGCTCCGGAGACGACATCCTCCAGAGTGCAACAGAGCCCGTGCCGGGCCACGGCCTCGGAGCGGACCGGGCTCGGACGCCCCGTCCCCTCCTCGTCGTAGGGAGGGTTGGCCACCACGACGGAACGGCTCTCGGGAGGAAGCAGTTCTTTCATTCTCCGCAGATCCCCTGCAAGAAAACGGACACGGTCAGCGAGACAGTTCTCCGCGGCGTTGCGAGCGGCGAGAGACACGAGATCCTCCTGGATCTCCAGGCCGAGAATCTCCTCCGCCTCGGGGAAACGCCACCCAAGAAGTAGTGACACCGCGCCGGAGGCACTGCCCAGTTCCAGGACTCGTTCGCGAGCTTTCACCCGGGTAAAGGCAGCGAGGAGGACGGTGTCCACCGTAACCCTCGGACCCGTTCTGGGCTGGAGAAGGGAAAGTTTTCCCCAGAGAAGATCGTCCCTCGTGAACTCCATCAGGACCACTCCTCCAGCCGGACTCCCACCACCTGAGAAAGCCCCGGCTCGGACATGGTCACTCCGTAGAGCAGGTCTGCCTGTTCCATGGTGTAACGCCGATGCGTCATGGCCACAATCTGGATGGCGCGAGAATATTCCTTGGCCAGCACCGCAAAGCGCCTGAGATTGACCTCGTCCAGAGCCGCATCCACTTCGTCGAGCACGGCGAGAGGCACTCCGGCGATCTCCATGGCGGCAAAAAGAAGGGAAATGGCGGTGAGAGACTGTTCGCCGCCGGAAAGCTGACCGAGATGTTGCGGTTTTTTCCCCGGTGGACGGGCGATGACCTCCACGCCAGCCTCCCAAAGTTCACTTCCCTCCGCGAGGGAAAGGCGGGCCTCGCCACCGCCGAAAAGACGCTGAAAGAGCGCGTCGAACCGCTGATCGATCCCCTCCAACGCCTTGGAGAAAAGAGCACCCGCATGGCGGTCGGTCTCTTCGAGGAAGCGCCGCAGCTCCTCCATGCCAGAGCGCACGTCCCCCACCTGCTCCTTCAGAAAAGCGAGGCGCTCCTCCAGGGAACGATCCTCGGACAAGGTACCGAGATCCACTTCCCCCAGAGCCTTGAGGCTTCTCTCTCGCTCCCGGATCGTTCTCCGCAGCTCCTCGGTACGCTCCCGGGGCGCAAGCGTGTCCGTACCTTCCGACGGGACATGAAAGGTGTTTCCCGGATAGGGAAACTGTTCCTCCCAGAGCGCAACGGCATCATCCACCTCGCGCTGAAGATCTTCGACGCGCCGCCGTGTCCGCATTTCCCGCTCACGATCCGCCGCCAGGCGCTCCTCGCCGCTCCGGGTGCCGCGCCTCGCCCGGTCGCGTCTCCGGTGGAGCGCGTTCAAGGAAAGACGCTCCCGCTCCAGGCGCCGGGCCAGATCTCCCTCCTGGAGCTGCAACTCCCGGAACTCCTTTCCGAGAAGCCCAAGTTTTTCCCTCTCGGAGATCCCCTGGCGGGACAAGTCCTCACGATCGCGCACATGGACAGCCAGCGCTTCCCGAAGATCTCCGAGGGAAACCCGGGTCCGCTCCGCCAGATCCTTCGCCGCAAGGCGCTTCTCCTCCGCCAGTCGGGCGGTGGCGCGCAGGGCAGTCACGCGGGATTCCAATTCCCGGTCCTCCGGAAGGGCGGACAGGGTTTGCAGGCGCTCCTGCAGTTCCCGGAAACACCGCAGGAGCTCTCCATAGCGTCGCCCTTCCTCTTTGAGGGACTCTCTCGTTCGAAAAAGCTCCTCTTCCCGGTGGAGTTTCTCCCGAAGCGCAGACTGGAGGAGGCGCTCCTTTTCCTCCAGGAATCTTTCTCTTGCCGCCAGCGCTTCCGCGGTCTCCTGCTTGCGCTTGGAGGCGGCGCGTTCCCTGTCCTCGGCCTCCCGGAGGCTCCAGGCAAGTTCCTTCGCCGACGCTTCGAATCGGGACACTTCCGCCTCGGCCTCGCTCATCAGGCGCCGTAACTCCATGGCACCGGGACCACTTTTGCTGCGACCGCCGCTCACGGTCCCCGAGGAAAGAAAGACGTCTCCGTCGAGAGTGGCCACGGGAGCCCGGCACCCGCTTCGGGAGAGGGATGCTCCCACCTCGTAGCGCTCCACCAGGAGAAGGTCCCCGAGAACGTGCCGAACGCAGGATTCCCAGTGAGGGTCCATCTGCAGAAGCTCCGCCGCCCACCCCACCACACCCTGCGGGAGGGAAAGGTCCTTCTGAGGAAAACGGGGATGGGTCCTTTCCAGAGGAAGAAAGGTGGCCCGTCCGTTTCCCGTCCGTTTGAGCTGCTCAATGCATACCTGGGCTTCATCGAAAGTTTCCACGAGGAGCCAGAACTGGCGTCCCCCGAGAAAGGCCTCCACGGCACGGATGAGATCGGACGGGCAGGTGAAGGCCTCTACCAGCGGCAGAGGACGAGCGGAAAGCCTTCCGAGCTTCGCCGCAGCCACGAGATGCTGTACCGGCCTGGGGTAGAGCTCCCCCTGAGCGGCCTCGCGGTACTCCTCCAGGCGCGACGCCGCACGCCCAGTCTCCCTGCGGAGCACCTGAAGCTCTCCCGCACATTCCTGACAGAGGGCATAGGCGTCGCTGTGCCGAAGCACCGCCTCCTCGTGCTCGTGGCGACACGCTTTCTCTTGAAGGCATTCTTCATCCCGCTTCTTCTGGAGAAGGGCGAGACGCTCTTCTTCTTCCAGGCATGACGTCCGGAATTCCCGCACGCGCTTTCCCAGGGCTCCGAGGCGTCCCTTCGAGGCGGAGAGATCTACGTCGGCCTTGGCAAGCCCGGCCCGCAACTCCTCGCGAAGAAGCCGTTCTTCGCCGAGGGCCTCCGTGTGCCGGCGCCACACCGCATCGGCCTCCTCCGACTCCTGGAGCGCCCGGGCAAACGCCGCATCGGCATCCTGAAACGCCGCAGTCCGAAGGAGTGCCTCCTCCTCGGCAAGAGCCAACGCTTTTTCGGATCGCGCTTCCTGTTCGGAAAAACGGACAAGGCCCTCCTTGACATGGCGCAAGGCGGTACCGGAAGCAAAGGCCTGGCGACGGAGCACATCGCGCCGCCGTGCAATCCGTTCCGTTTCCTCCAGAAGTGCGCGCTCTCCCGTGGAAAGCTGCTCCGACTCCCGGACAAAGCGCTCTTCCAGAGCCCTCCAGCGTTCGAGCCATTTTTCGGCGAGCGTTCGGCGCTCTTCAATGTGACGCGCTTCGGCGAGGAGCTCCTCTCGCTCGCGTTCCGCCTCCCCGCGGCGAATCCAGTAGAGCAGGCGCCTGGCTTCGTCCAGTTCGGTCCGAAGCGACGACGCGATCCGGGCTTTTCTCACTTCCGGGGCGATAACGACCCGGCGAGCCTCCAGTTCGGCCATGAGCGTCTCCAGACGGGCAAGTTCCGCTCCCGCCGTCTGGAGCTTCGCTACTGCGTCATCCCTCCGGCGTCGGTACACATCGATGCCGAAGAGCGCCTCCAGATGCATTCTCCGGGCGAGAGGGCGCTGCTGGACCACCTCCGTCACATCCCCCTGGCCGATGAAGGCGAAGCGGTCGCCCTCAAGGTTCCAGGCACGCTTCACCTCATCCAGATCCTGAAGGCGAACACGGGCGCCATCGACGAGAACAAGACTCGTGCCGTCCCGCTGCACTTTTCGCCGAAAAAGGGAGGAACGCGCCTCGCTCCGGAGCTGCACGGCCACCTCCGCCTCTTCCGCCCGGGGAAGGGAGAGACTTCCCGAGAAGATGAGATCGCTCTGCCGTACAATGCGAAGGCGCCCCGGGTTCATATCGCCGAGAACCCAGCGAAGTGCGTCGAGGAGATTGCTCTTGCCGCTTCCGTTGGGCCCCACCACGGCGGTGAAGCCCGGGCTCATGGGAAGATCGTGAACACCGCCGAAGCTCTTGAATCCCTTAAGCTGAAGTCGTGCGATGTACAATCGGAGGAACCTCCCTCCCCTCCAGGAGAGAGAGCTTATGCTCCACCTGCTCCAGAGACCCCTGGGCTTCCATGCGGTATTTCTCCCAGGCCGCGTCGGGAACTTCAACGAGGAAGAGCCTGCGTTCGAACTCTTCCTCCCACGAGGCCAGATAGGTCTCCGCCACGTAACGGGCCACCACGGGGTGCAGCTCCACCAGCATGGCCTCGGATCTGCTGGAGCAGATCACCTTGCGCAGAAAGCGCTTCAGGGACATGGCAACGCTGTCCTCCTTGAGGACCCACCCGCTGCCTCCGCAGAAAGGACACCCTCTCGTGAAGGTGCTTCGCAGGTCGGGGCGTGCCCGTTTCCGGGTGATCTCCACAAGACCGAGCTGCGTGACGCCGAAGACCTTCGCCCGGTAGCGGTCGTGCTGGAACACCCCGTGCAGTCTGTCCAGGAGAGTCTGCCGGTCTTCCTCGTGATCCATGTCGATGAAATCGATGACCACGATCCCCCCCACCGCACGCAGTCGGAGAAGCCTGGCGATTTCCTCCGCAGCTTCCAGGTTCGTCTCCAGTACCGTGGAGCGCAGGTCCGTCTTGCCTGTGAATTTTCCCGTGTTCACATCGATCACCGTGAGCGCCTCGGTCTGTTCGGCAATGAGATAGGCGCCCGAGGGAAGCCAGATCTTCCGGTCCAGAGCCGCTTCGAGTTCCCGTTCGATTCCGAAGAACTCGAAGATGGGTGTTGCTCCTCTGTAGACGTTGACTTCCGGAACCGTCTCCCCGGAAAAACGTGTCACGTAGGAGCCGACGCGCTCCGCTTCCTCTTCGCAGTCCACCACGATCTCGCTCACCTCTTCCGTGAGTTCGTCGCGCAGGACCCTTCCGAGAAGCCCCAGATCTCGATAGAGGAGACAGGGAGCGCTC
Organism: Synergistaceae bacterium UBA5560; assembly: GCA_002425685.1. Classification (GTDB taxonomy): domain Bacteria; phylum Synergistota; class Synergistia; order Synergistales; family Aminiphilaceae; genus Aminiphilus. Next base: position 24,814 of record DIMS01000091.1, read on the forward strand.
TGCTTCTTCGCATTGTGCTCGATCTCCTGCCAGAAAACGAGCAGCTCCTCCAGGTCGCGCCGGAGCGCCTCGTCATCCATGCCTTCCGCGACGGTACGGACGATGATGCCCACACCTTCCGGGCGAAGAACCCTGGCGACACGGCGAAGACGCTTTCGTTCGTCCTCGTCGAAAATTCGCCGGGAGACCCCAACCTCGTGCCCTCCGGGGACGAGCACCAGATACCTTCCGGGAAGCGAGATGCGCGGGGTCACCCGAGCTCCCTTTCCCTTTCTGGCAGACTTGACAACCTGCACCAACAGCTCCCCGTTGGGCTTCACGGTGATCCCCCTTGCGTCGGCAAGGTAAAGGAACGCGTTCCTTCCGTCCCCGAGGTTCAGAAAGGCGGAATGCATTCCCGGGAGCACGCTGTCCACCCTGGCCTTGTAGATTTCGCCGGTTCGCTGTCGTTCCCACATGCGTTCCACGAACATCTCCGCCAATCGCCCCTCTTCCACGATGGCGACCCTCGTCTCCTCGGGATCTATGGTATTGGCGATGATCTTTCGAATGATGTTCATGGGGCGCCTCCTACGTTCACAAGAGGAAAGGGGAGCGATATGCCGCATTCTTCGCCGAAGTCGAAGGACACAGAGTCTCCTTCGCTCCGCCCCACGCAGAGGCGGAGGAGGAAGAGATCATCCCACCCTGCGGCGATTTCCGCGCCGATCAGAGCTTTCACGAGATTGCCCACGCCCTTCTCGGGAGTTTCCACACTGAAAAAAAGAGCCTCCGCTTTTCGGCAGCACTCTTTCAACGCGCCAAGACCGCTTTCGCCGCTTTGGAGAAGGCGTTCCGCGTCGTCAAGCCGCTCGGGGTTCCGGAGACGAAGTCGATAGGCGGCGAGTTCGCACAGCGTATGCAACGCCGGACCGGAAACTTCCTGCACGGCGAGAACGGACACTCCCTCGGGCAGACAGTTCTTCCACCGATCCGAGGTTTCCTGGTTCCATTTCTCCACCCATATCTCGCCGGGTTCCGCGAGCGCCGGGACTCCCATGGGGAGCGCCGGCCCCAGACTGATCTTCGGCCGAGGCGAAAACCCTTCGGTATGGCACAAGAGAACGCCCGCACGGCGAAGTGACCGGGCGAAAACTTTGGGAAGCTCCACGTGAGGAAGAAAGGCGGCGCGACCTCGCTTCGAAAAGAGAAAACGCAACCGCATCACGCACCCCCCTTTTCCTGCGGGATTTCCCGAGCCGGCCCGGAAGACACCGGAAGAGGATGGTCACACGAGCTTCTCTTCACGCAGTCGCCATCCAAGGATTCCCCAGCGCTACCCCGGGCACGGAGACAGTGTCGCTCGAACCCGCATCCTGTGCATGCCCCGCGACAATCCGGCGTGAACAACGCTTCTCTGCTCCGCTCCCTCTCTTTCCAGAGAAACTCCCGGCGAACGCCGGAACGAATGTGATCCCACGGAAAAGGCTCGTTTTGCCCCCGTTCCCGCAACACGACGGGAAAAGGATCCACACCGGTCTCCTCGAAGGCGCGCCGCCAGATTCCAAAATCAAAGGACTCCCCCCATCCGTCGAACCTGGCACCGAGCCGCCATGCCCGCTCCACCACATCACCAAGCCGAGAGTCCCCCCGACCGAGCACGCCCTCCAGAAAGGTCTGCTCCGGCTCGTGATAGGAGAGCGTGATGCGTTTGTCCGTCGTTCTTGATTTGAGAAAGCGTCCCTTCTCCCGCAGTTCCTCCATGGTGGCCTGGGAATCCCACTGGAACGGCGTGTGCGCCTTGGGAACAAACCCTGCCACGGAGATCGCCATCTGGGCGCGCTTCGTGTGCCGCCTGCCGATGGCGAGGAGGCGTTTCGAGACGGAGAGAATTCCCTCCAGGTCCTCCGTCGTCTCGGTGGGAAGCCCCATCATGAANNCGGTGTTCTCCATGTCTTCCTCGCTGATTCCCTTGTTGATGACCGCCCGAAGACGCGCCGTTCCCGCCTCGGGGGCGAAGGTCAATCCACCTCGTCGCAGTGGCTCCAGTGAATCCGCGAGAGCCACGGAAAACGCGTCCATCCGAAGGCTCGGCAGGCTGAGGGAGGCATGGCGTCCCTTCAGAAGGGAGCAGAGCCGGTCCAGGACAGCGGAGAGATGCGAGTAATCGCAGGTGGCGAGAGACATAAGCCCCACTTCTTCGCACCCCGACGCATCGAGCAGTTTTTCCACGAGATGTTCCACCGACCCGGGGGCGCGCTCCCGAAGAGGACGGTGAACCATGCCGGCCTGACAGAACCGACACCCCCGGGTGCATCCCCGGAAGATCTCCACCACTGCACGATCATGCACAATCTCCGTGGAGGGAACCACCATCGTCTCCGGAGCGAAGGACTTGTCGAGGTCGGGGACGAAACGGCGTTCCACGGGGAGAGGCGTGCTGCCGCCGGAGACGAAAAACCCGGAGGGACCCGGCGTGTAGGTGACGAAGGCGGGAACATAGACACCGGGGACGGAGGCGAGTTGCCGCAAACGTTCCTCTCGCGACGCGCCCTTCACGGCACGGAGGCATTCGAGGATCTCCGGGAGAAGTATTTCCCCGTCTCCCACGCAGAAGGCGTCGATGAAAGGCGACATGGGCTCCGGTGTAAGCGCCCCGGGACCACCGGCCACGACAAGAGGGTCATCCTCACCCCGCTCCACACTCCGCAGAGGAATGCCACCGAGATGAAGCATGGTAAGGACGTTCGTGTAGGTTAACTCGTACTGGAGCGTGAAACCGAGAACATGAAACTCCTTCAGGGGGCGGCGCCCCTCCAGCGAGAAAAGCGGCCTGCCCGAGGCGGCGAGCTCCCGTTCCATATCCGTCCAAGGGCAATAGCAACGCTCCACCCCGACACCGGGGAGCGTTTCCGCCAGAGCATAGAGGATCTGGAATCCCACATAGCTCATTCCGACCTCGTACACATCGGGAAAGGCGAGACAGAGCCGAAGCAGCCCCCCGGAGGTCTCCGAGGGAATCCGGGCACCCCATTCGCCTCCCGTGTATCGAGAGGGTTTTCTCACTCTGGCGAGAATCCGCCACAAATCATCCGATTCTTCCGAAAAAACCATGGACACATCTCCTTACTCGACATCTCTCGCACCATCTATCCTGAACCGGTTCCATCCGAAGCGACACCGGCGCTATTCTTCGTAGGGGCGCGTGGAGTGGATGAACACACTCTGTACCAAGCCCAGGGCGATCCCCTGCCCCAGTAGAGAGCTCCCCCCGTAGCTGAAGAGCGGCAGCGGAATACCCTTCACGGGAACGAGCCCCATGCTCATGGCAACGCATTGAAACACGTGGAACCAGATTCCCGCCGCGAGAGTTCCCACCATGACCTTGCACCGAAGATCCTTCGAGCGTGCTCCCGCAACGGCAATGCGCCAGAGCAGGAACCCGAAGAGAGCGAGGAGGATCACCGCTCCGACAAAACCCGTCTCCTCGGCAAAGACGCTGAAAATGAAATCCGTGTGCGGCTCAGGCAAGAAACGGAGCTTGCTCTGGCTTCCCTGGAGATATCCCTTTCCGAAAAGCCCCCCCGCTCCGACGGCGATGCGGGACTGGATCACGTTGTAGCCCGCACCCAAGGGATCCACGTAGGGATCGAGAAAAACGAGAATGCGGTTTTTCTGGTATTCCTTGAGAAAAGCCCAGCCGAGGGGCAGGAGCGCCATTCCGCCTCCGATGAGGGCTCCGAGATATTTCCCCGGCGTTCCCGCCAGAAAGAGGGCGACAAAGGTCATGAAGGCGTAAACGACGACACTGCCCAGATCAGGCTGGAGGAAAACCAGTCCGCCGAGTAAGCCCGCAAGAGCTATTCCCGAACAGAGGTTCTTCAGGTTCTTCGGCGGATAGCGGCACAGATGTTTTCCGAGCACCGCCGAGAGCGCGATTTTTCCCACGTCGGACGGCTGAAGCCGGAAGAAGCCGAAGGAAATCCATCGCTGCGCCCCCTTGGCTTCGATGCCGACGAGAAGAACAACGAGGAGAAGCAGAAGCACGAACCAAAAAAGAGGATAGGCATAGCGCAGTACCCGCTCATGACCTATCCAGATGGTGCCCACATAGGCGCAGGCCGCGACTCCTCCCCAGAGAATCTGCTTGTAGGCGAACAGTTCACGCCCACCATACCCCGCACTGTAGATGGCAACGACTCCGGTGGCAAAAAGGATAACCGCTGCGGCGAGCGCGCCCTTGTCGAGAAGACGGAGCCGCTCCCTCAGCGTGAGATGCTCCGTGAAGCTTCGGGTGGATACCGGTGCGTTCATTCGCCGGAAGACATCTCCCCGTCTCGTCCGGGACGAGCATAGGCTCGTTTCACCGTACGCACGGGAATGTTGGCCACAAGGGCAACGGAACGATCCTCCCTCTCGAGGTCGATGTCGATGTGCATCTCGTCAATCTCGAGATAGTTGCTGATCACCGCAATGAGATCACGGCGCAGATCCTCCATGAGAGCGGGTGAAATGTCCGTTCTGTCGTGGATCAAAACGAGCTGAAGCCGCTCCTTCGCAACGTTTTTCGTCCCTCCGGAGCCGAAAAGCCTGCTCAAGAAACCCATGGTCGTTCCCCCCGTCCTCTACAGGCCAAAGAGTTTTTTCACCTTTCCGAAAAGCCCTTCCTTCTCGGGGTTGTCGAGATTCAAGAAAGGCACATCCTCCCCGCAGAGACGCAGCGAAATATTCTCAAAGGCCTTCGAGGCCGGACTGTTTCCCCCGAGCGTCAGGGGCTCGCCCCGATTGGTGGAGGTAACCACACTGTCGTCGTCGGGAACGACCCCCACGAGATCGACGGCGAGAATGTCCAGCACGTCCCCCACGTCGAGCATGTCCCCGCGCTTCACCATATAGGGACGGATCCGGTTGATGATCAGACGAATGGGAGATTTTCCCATAGCTTCGAGCATCCCGATGATCCGATCCGCGTCACGGACCGCCGACACCTCCGGCGTGGTCACCACCAAGGCTTCATCCGCACCCACCGCAGCGTTGCGGAAACCTCCCTCGATACCCGCAGGGCTATCGACAAGGACGAAATCGAAGTGCTCGCGCAGCTCATCGCAGAGGGTTCGCATCTGTTCGGGCGTCACCGCGTCCTTCGTTCGCGTCTGAGCCGCGGGAAGGAGATGAAGATTGTTCACCCGCTTGTCCCGCACGAGCGCCTGAAGAAGCCGACAATTGCCTTCCACTACATCCACAAGAGTGTACACGATGCGGTTCTCCAGGCCCAATACCACATCAAGGTTCCGAAGGCCGATATCCGCGTCCATAGCTACGACTTTGTAGCCTCGACTCGCCAGGGCCACAGAGAGATTCGCCGTAGTGGTCGTCTTGCCTACACCACCCTTGCCCGATGTCACAACGATTACGCGACAGGTCATACCCGAACACCCTCCCCGTTGCTACGACTGGATCGTCAGAGGCCGAACGATGAACGTCTCATCCTCGATACCGATGACGACGGATTTTCCCCACCAGGAGGAATCCTTGTCCACATAACTCACTTTTCGCCCGATGCGCACCTGTGAAGCTTCGAAGACCCTTGTCAGGATCCTGGCATCGGCATTGCCCTCCGAGCCGGCATGAGCAATTCCCTGAAGTCGCCCCCACACGACGATGTTGCCCCCGGCAAAGACCTCTGCACCGTCATTCACGGAGCCGACAATGACAACATCGCCTCCGTGTTCAACTCTCTGCCCGGAGCGCAAGGAACGCTCCAACACGAGAGAAACACGGGCGCGCTCGGCGGCATGTCCCGTCGGAGCGGGTTCCCCCGTGGGGAATCCGCTCCGACGGAGGACATCCAGAGNNTCTCTGCGGAATAAGTCACCCAGGAAAGCACGAAAACATTTCCGGGCCAGACAAAGTGCTCCAGAATCCAGAGTATCTCTCCGGCATCCGTGGAGCGTCCCTGGAGATCGAACACGACCCGGGCACCCTGGAGGATGTGTTTTCCTCCGGAGAGGATTTCCTGCAATCCCTTTCGCAATTCTTCACCGGAAAAATGCTCGGGAATGATGAGCCGTAATCCCTGGACGCCCCCCTTCAGGAGAATCTGCCCGTTTTCAGCGGGTTCTCTCCGGAGTTCTTCGCCGTTCTTCTCGTTCATTGCCCGCCTCTCCCCTCGTTTCCACGTCGTTCTCCGAGACACAGATACGCAAGAAGCTCGGCGACAAGAGGACCGGCCACACTGCTCCCCTTGCCTCCCCCCTCCACGAGAGCCACCGCAACCAGCTTCGGGTCCTTCGCGGGAGCGTAGCCGAAAAACCACGCGTGATCCTCGCCATGGGCGTTCTGGGCCGTTCCCGTCTTCCCCGCGATCTCGACACCGAACCCTCCGGCAAGCTTTCCCGTGCCCGTCCGGACAACCTCTTCCAGTCCCTTCCGAACGAGCCGAAGCGCCTCCTGAGGAAGCTGGAGATCCGTCACGGAAGCGGGATGACCTTCGGCGAAATGAGGAGTGACGAGTTTGCCCCCGTTTGCGACGACGGCAGCCATGCGCGCTACCTGAAGGGGCGTCATGAGCAGAAAACCCTGCCCGATGGAATAATTGACGGTATCCCCCTGGTACCAGGATTCATTGAGACGCCGTTTTTTCCACTCCCTTCCCGCAGCGGTCCCCTCCACCTCGCCGGGAAGGTCCACTCCGGTGAGCTTCCCTACGCCGAAACGTTCCGCGAAGGAAACAAGAGCGTCCGCACCGAGCCATAGCCCGAGCTGGTAGAAATACACGTCGCAGGAATCCCGGATGGCCGTTACAAGATTCTCTCTGCCGTGTCCCCAGCGCTGCCAGCAACGGAACGTCCTGTCCCCGAGCTTCATGTAGCCCGGGCAGTGTACCGTCGTGGAGGCGGTCACCGTTCCGGACGCGAGCCCCAGAAGAGCGGGAACGACCTTGAAGACCGAGCCAGGCGGATAGACACCGCCGATGGCCCTGTTCAGCATGGGGCGATCCGGGTCATTGACGAGCTTCCCCCACTCCGACGGAGACACCCCCCAGGTCAGGGGATTCACATCGTAGGTGGGCGACGAATAAAAGACACGCAATGCACCGGTATGCACGTCCATGGCAAGCAAGACACCCCGCCGCCCGTCCATGAGTTCCGACGCAACTCTCTGGGCACCAAGATCGAGGGTCAGACGAATGTCTGCTCCCGGCGCGGGAGGGCGATAATCGATCTGTCGAAGACGCCTTCCCCGGGCATCCACCTCGACGGCTTCCTCGCCCGCCTGTCCGCGAAGCTGTTCTTCGTAGAAACGTTCGATCCCGGCCTTCCCGAGCTGGTCTCCACCGAGGTACCCCTGGTCACCCCGCTGCTGCAGTTCCTCCCGGGTGATTTCTCCCACGTATCCCGTGACATGCGCCGCGAGAGGACCCGCAGGATAGATACGACGCCACACGGGAAAGGGAAAGAGCTGCGGTACGAACTCCGGATCGGTCACGAGATCCGCCACCTGGGACAGGGTAAGATTGCTCACGAGCGTCACTGCCCGGAAGGGGGCCCAGAACTGCCTGTCGCAGGAGCGCGCCAGATCCTCTTCGGTAAATGGAATGCCGTGTCGCTGAAACAGTACGGCAATTCGAGAAAGGACCCCCTCCTTGGAAAGATCCAGAGGATATCCTTTTATGTCGAAGGTCCGGACGTTCTCCGCGAGGGAGAGGCCGTTTGCGTCGTAGATCACTCCCCGGGGTGGAGGAATGCGGATGAACCGCAGCCGGTTGTCCGTGGCAAGCTTGACATAGCGATCCGCCTGGGCGACCTGAAACGAATAAAGCCCTCCCACCAGAAGGAGCAGCCCCACTACCATGAAAATTCTCCAGACGAGAAGGCGAAAATCCATGGAGGTCCGCTCAGGGGACACGGCACGGCCCTTCTCTCCGGGAAAACCAGAGAATACCGAGGAGGATGAGGGGCATCCCTGCAAGCTGCTGCAGCAGAACGAGAGGCCATAGGGAAGCCCCGGTGGGCAGCAGCAGTGCTCCCCGCATCAGGCCGATGACGAGATGAGCGCCGAGGGCACAACAGCCGAACAGGGAGGAAGTGCGCCCCTGAACAGGAATGAGACGCCAGGTACCCGCCACCAGAGAGAGGAGTAAACCGTAAAGGCCCGCGGTAAAACCCGGCAGTCCCGTCCAGCGCAGATCCCAAAACAATCCGCCGACGAAGGCGATCCACACCATACCGCAGAGATCGTACTCCTCGGTGACGGAGAGAAGAAGCAGAAACAGAAAGAAGAGTTCGGGAACCGGCACTCCGCTCGACGCCGCCACCTGGAGAAGATCCTGAAGATACCACATACCCGTTGCCCAGATCACGGCAGCCCCTCCCGGACCATGACGGAAACGGTGTACAGCCTGGCCAGATCACCGCCGATGGCGAGGACATAAGGGCGATATCCGCCGGTCACCTCCTGGGCAAAGGCAACTTTGCCGATGGGGATACCCGGGGGAAGGAATTCGCCCACAAGAGCGGTGCTGACGCTCATCTCCTCTTGGAGGTTTTTTTCCTCGGGGATGTAGAGCAGCAACACTCTGCCCGCGTCGTCACCCGTCACGACACCTAAATCCCTCGTGCGATCCAGCACGGCGGGAATGAGCAGAGCACTGGAGGTGATCAGCTCGACCCAGGCATACCCTTCGCCTATCTGAGAGACTCTTCCGACGAGGAATCCGTTCTGCAGCACCGGCGAGCCCACGCGAATTCCTGAAAGGCTTCCCCGGTCGATCCGGATTTCCTGCCACCACCGACTCGGTTCGCGAAGGGTCACCCGGGCGGTCACCATGCCCCGGACAGGTTGCTGCTCCGTCACGCCGAGACGACGTACCACGGTGCGAAGCGCAAGAACTTCTCCTTCCAGCTGCTCGAATCGCTCCTGGCGCTCCGTTTCCCGGGTGATCCACAGGTACATCTCCCGGAGGTGACGCCTGAGCGCGCTGGCGGGGTATTCCGGCCAGTAAAGGAACCTCGCCGTGGCATCCATGGCGTTTCGTGCGAGGGGAAGCTGCAGGGAGACGACGAAGAGCAACAGTCCCACCACACCGGCCAGGACACCATGGACCCAGGGATTGTTCACGCCCTTCCGTTCCATACCGTCACTCCGTTTCTTTCACTGCGTCAGCGCAAAGTCTCTCACTGCACTCCTTTGTCCACGGCGATGAGGATCTTCTTCATCGCATCCAGTTCATCAAGAACGCGCCCGACACCAAGCGCAACGGAAAAGAGCGGCTGTTCGGCGGTGATGACGGGAACATTCAACGTCCGCTGGAGGCGTTCTCCCATCCCCCGAAGCAATGCGCCACCTCCCGTGAGAACCATCCCCTGGTCCACGATGTCCCGGGCAAGCTCCGGGGGAGTCTGTTCGAGCGCATCCTTCACCATTTCCTCGATCCGGAGGGCGATGGGATTCAGCGCCTCCCGCACCTCCTCGGAGCTGATGCGCACCGCCTTGGGAAGGCCATCCATGAGGTCCCTCCCCTTCACTTCCATGACGAGCGGTTCTGCGAGAGGCATCGCAGTGCCGATGTTGATCTTGATCTCCTCTGCGGTGACATCACCGATACAGAGCGTGTAATTCTGCCGGAGCATGTTCACGATGGCCGCGTCGATCTCGTCACCCGCGGAGCGAAGGGATTTGCTCACCACGATGCCCCCGAGGGAAAGCACCGCCACCTCGCTTGTGCCGCCGCCGATGTCCACCACCATGTTCCCCCGCGGTTCGTGGATGGGGAGCCCCGCACCCATGGCGGCAGCGATGGGTTCATCGATGACATAGGCTTCCCGAGCACCCGCTCCGAGCGTCGCGTCGATGACGGCCCGGCGCTCCACCTCCGTCACGCAGGCGGGAACACAGATGACCACCCGGGGATGTGCGAGGAGTCGACGCCTTCCCGTCGCAGCGGTCATGAAATGGCCGATCATGGCCTCGGTCATGTCGAAGTCGGCAATGACCCCATGTTGCAACGGACGTACCGTCACGACTCCGGCGGGGGTCTTGCCCACCATGGCTTTGGCGCTGGCCCCGACTGCGATGACCTCTTCCTTTCCCTTTCTTCCCGTGTGCTTGATGGCCACCGCAGAGGGTTCGCTGAGGACGATTCCCCGTCCCTGAACGTAGACGACGATGTTCGCCGTACCCAGATCTATGCCGACATCACGGCTGAAAAGCCCCGCTATCCACTTGAACACGCAGATTCCCCCGCTTTCCTTCTCTCTTCGCCGACCGTAACAGGAACGAACCTGCCGCCGGCCAGCACGAAATGTCCGAGCAGCTCCATATCCAGCACCCGAAGACGCCTGGAGAGGAGCAGTGTGAGTTCCCGGTCCTCCTTGCTGGGTTCCGGCGTGCCGTCGGGGTGATTGTGACCGAGAACCATCGCCGCCGCGTCGAGACGAACGGCCCTTCGCAACAGAAACGGCAGATCCAGGAAAGCTCCGTCCAGTCCACCGTAGGAAACCTGTTTCTCCCCGAGAATTCGCCCCTTGCGATCCAGGAACAGGGCAAGAATGAATTCTCTCTCTTCCGTCGCAAGGTGTTCGGCCCAGGAAGCGACACGGTTTCGCCACGTCTCGTTCCGGTCCGTTTTCGCGCTTTCACTTCGCAGCCTTCTCGCCAGCTCCAGAGCCGCGACGAGATTCGCCACCTTGGCTTCGCCCAGCCCCTTCACCGCGAGGAATTCCTCCGGAGCCGCCCGAGCGAGACCCGTGAGATCGCCGAACTCCTCAAGAAGCATACCGCCAAGTTCCAAAACGTCCATCCCCCGAGAACCCGTATGCAAAAGAATAGCGAGAAGCTCGCAGAGTGAAAGTGCTTCAGGCCCCAGGGAGAAAAGGCGTTCCCGGGGCCACTGGTCCCGGGGTAACCGTGCAAGAAACACGCGATCCCCTTAACGGGGCCAGAAAGGATTGCTTTCCCGCTCCCGCCCGATGGTCGTCTCCGGACCGTGGCCGGGAAGGACCCGAAGCTCGTCGGGAAGTTCAGCGAGCTTCTTCAGAGAGTGGAGCAGGGTCGCCTCATCGCCTCCGGGCAGGTCCGTTCTGCCCACGCTCTGGGCAAAAAGAGTGTCCCCGGAGAAGAGAAGCGTCTCGTTCTCTCGCGGGGCCGACACGGAGACGTTCGTCGCCCCCTTCGACAGGGATGTCCGGGGCTCCACGAGGAAACAGCAGCATCCCTCGGTATGTCCCGGAGTATGGAGAACACGAATCGCAAGTCCCGCGATCTCCAAAACCATTCCGTCCTCAAGAAGCAACTCCGCCGCATCGCACACCAGAGGATTCCCCATGAAGGCGGAGAGGTTCCCCGTGGCGGCGGAGAGTTTCGGCGCGTCAAGGACATGGATGGCCACGGGAATTCCTTTCCCCCTGCGCAGCCCCTCCACTCCGGCGATATGATCCGCATGTCCATGCGTGAGAAGGATTGCTTCGAGGACGATATCCTTTTCCCGGAGCCAGGCTTCGACCTCCGAAACATCGCCGCCGGGATCGACGAAAATTCCCCGCCGTTCCTCGGTCCACACCAGGTATCCGTTCGTCCACAACGCCCCCAGGGCGAAACGGCGCATCTCCATGGCTTTAGAACACTCCTTTGCTGTCTATGATCATCGTGACAGGACCGTTGTTGCAAAGAGACACCCGCATGTCCGCACGAAAGATCCCCGTGGAAACGGGAATACCCTTCTCCTCGACCAGACGACAGAAGAGTTCGTAACAGGACTTGCCTTTCTCGGGAGGCGCGGCTTCCGTGAAGGAAGGCCTTCGCCCTTTCCGACAATCCCCGTAGAGCGTGAACTGAGAGATCACGAGCATGGATCCCTCCACATCGCTCAAAGAGCGGTTGAGTTTGCCCTCGGCATCTTCGAAAATGCGCAGCGTGGCGATCTTCTCGGCCATCCAGGTCACATCGGCGTCCGTATCCTCCCCGGAGACGCCGAGGAGGACGCACAACCCCAAACCGATCTCGCCCACTGCTTCCTCACCGACCCGAACGTTCGCCCAATCCACACGCTGCACGACGGCACGCACGACATCACCCCCGTTCCACCTGCATGACACCTTTGACGGTATTGATCCGCGCCATGATCCGATAGAGATGTTCCAGATCGTGGACCTGAATCTCAGCGGCCATGACCGCACGATTGGCTCCCTTCACGTTTGCCTTGACGCTCAGAATGGACGCATCTCCTGCGGCCAAGGCCTGGGTGACCTCGGCAAACAGCCCCGGCCGGTCCGATGCCTCGAGCTTGATCCTGCTCGTGTAGCGGGGAGCGGTCTTTCTTCCCCATGCAACGGCGATGGTGCGCTCCCCCGCTGAGGTGTCCACATTGGCACAGTCCACCCTGTGCACGGTGATGCCGCGGTTCTTCGTCACGTATCCCACGATGGCATCCCCGGGAATGGGCCTGCAGCAGTTGGCGATGCTCACAAGCACTCCTTCCGTTCCGTCCACCACGATCTCCGCGTCGACTTCCCTCTTCGGGATGACTGCTTCCTGGGGAATTTCCACATCCTGGGACGTCGTTGTCCTGAGCTGCACGACCCTCGATGCGACGGCACCGGGATTCTGACGCCCAGACCCGATTTCCACGAGCAGGTCTTCCCCATTGGCGAATCCCATGTCATGAGAAATTTTGTTGAGAGCTCCCATGTGCTCCGAGGCCAACTCCAGCTCCGGCTGCTCCAGACGGCGGCGCAGCTCCCGCTCGAGCATCTCCTGCCCCTTGACCAGCCGTTCATCCCGCTCCGCTCTGTCCTGCTGGCGGAAATAGCTCCGGATCTTCGCCTGAGCACGATTGCTTCGGACAAGCTTCAACCAGTCCCGGGAGGGGCGCCCCTGAGGAGAGGTGAGCACACGCACGATATCCCCGTTCTGCAGTGTGTAGTCCATCGAGACGATACGACCGTTCACCATGGCCCCGACGCACTTGTTCCCCACCTCCGTGTGGATGGTGTAGGCAAAATCGATGGGCGTGGAACCGTGGGGGAGATTCATGACATCTCCCTTGGGAGTGAAGACGAAGACCTCCGAGGTGAGCACATCCGCCTTGAGATGCTCCAGGAACTCCGCCGGTTCGTTGTCCTCCCCGGGGGATTCGAGAGCCTGCCGTATCCAGGTGAGTTTGTTGTCGAGCTCGTCCATTTTGGTCTTGCGTTCTTTGTACCGCCAGTGAGCCGCAATGCCGTATTCGGCGAGGAGATTCATCTCCCAGGTTCGAATCTGTACCTCCAGAGGCTCGCCACTGGGGCCCACCACCGTGGTATGCAGAGACTGGTACATGTTGTTCTTCGGATTGGCGATGTAATCGTCGAATTGCCCCGGAATGGGCTTCCACAGGGTGTGCACCACACCGAGAACCGTGTAGCATTCCACCACCGTATTGACGATGACCCTCACCGCCAGCAGATCGTAGAGCTGGTCGAGGGAGAGGTTTTTTCTTCGCATTTTCTCGTAGATACTGTAGAAATGTTTCGCTCTTCCCGTGATGTACACATCGACTCCGGAACCTTTGAGTCGTTCCTGGAGCAGGTCGATGGCCTTCTTGACAATGGCCTCCCGCTCGGGAAGTTTTTTCCGGACCCGGCGGCGGATCTCGTGGTACATGTCCGGATCGAGGATCTTGTAGGAAAGGTCCTCGAGTTCCCTCTTGATCTGGTAGATGCCGAGTCGGTGCGCGAGAGGCGCGTAGATCTCGATGGTCTCCTTGGCGATGCGAAGCTGCTTGTCCCTCCGAAGGGCCTGCAGCGTCCGCATGTTGTGCACCCTATCCGCAAGTTTGATGAGGACCACCCGGATATCCTTGGCCATGACGAGGAACATCTTGCGCAGATTTTCCGCCTGGTAGTCCTCGAAGGAACGAAAGGGGAGCTTGCCGAGCTTCGTGACTCCATCAACGAGGGTGAGCACCTGTGCCCCAAATTTCTGTTCCAGCGTCGCCGAGCCGAGGGGTGTGTCCTCAAGGACATCATGCAGAAGCGTCGCCACGAGCGTATCTCTGTCGAGTTGCATGTCCGCAAGGATTGAGGCGACGCTGAGGGGATGTACAATGTAGGGGTCTCCCGTAGACCGCACCTGGTCCCTGTGCGCCTCCGCAGCGATTACAAGGGCCTCCCCCAGAACGGAAAGATCCTCTTTCGAAAGAAAGCGGGCTGCTTTCCCCCACAATTCCTGCCATGCAAGCTTGACCGGTGTGACACGCTGGTTCTCGGGAAGCCTGCCGACGAAGCTATCCCGGAGGAGACGCAAAGCAGCTATTCCCTGCCCTTGACGCGTTTCGGTCCCAAGCGTCCCCAAAGTGGCACGCATGGCCCTGCCCCGCACAAGGCTCCCTCGTTCTCCTCCGCGGCCTCGACCGCCTTCGTCCTCGTCACGCATGCTCAACGCCTCCGCTATGGACGATCCGCTCCAGCACGAACTGAAGGCGCGCTTGTCCTCTCCAATGGTCAATCCGGGGAGCATACACCCATCCACGGGGATTCGGACACCCCGCGAGAAGTTTGGCCGCATTGAATCCGAGGAGAGGCACACCCCCCACCTCCACGGTAACGTGTCTCCCGTTGCCGCCAAGGGGACGGAGCGACGGAATCCCCTTGTTCTCCGTGTAGAGGAGCGGTCTTGGATTACCCATGCCGAAAGGCCCCAGCGTTTCCACCTCCCGCCAGGAAGCCATGTCGATCTCCTGGGGGGGAAAGGCGAGCACCTCCAGAAGGTCCTCCTGGATTTCCACTTCGGACAGGCTGTACTCGAGCCTTTTCTCCACAAGACTCCATCTTTCGGGAGCAACGCTGAATCCAGCGGCTTGACGATGCCCTCCCCACTCAAGGAGATGCTCCTCCACGTCACGAAGAATCGCCACCGCATCCACGCCGCCGGGAACGCGGAGAGTGCCGCGAAGAACCTCTCCCGCCGGCGCGGCCAGAGCGATGGGCCTTCGGAACTGCGAGCAGAGACGGCTTGCCACACTGCTCAGGATGCCCACAGGCCATTCGTTTCCCCGAAGAACATGACGTTCCTCCGCGGAAATTGCCGTAGAGATCTCGTCCACGAGCCGTCCGGAAAGATACTGACGTTTTCTGTTCAGTTCGACAAGCCGCTCCACCCACTGGAGCGTGTCCTTCTCTCCAAGAAGAACCCGAACGGACACATCCGCGAGATCAAGTCTTCCCGCAGCATTCAGACAGGGGATGAGCTTCATGGCGAGGTCTTCCTCGCCGATACGCTGAAAAACGAGCCCGAGCCGCTCCGCGAGCAGTCTCAGGCCCACCCTTCGCCCTTGGCGGATGCGCTCGAGTCCCTCAAAAACGAGAGAACGGTTCAACGGACCCAGGGAGACACAATCCGCCACAGTGGCCAGTGCCACGAGATCCAAGCGTTCACGAAGCCACTCCTCCGGCGCAAGAGCATTTCGGAAAAGCCACGCCCAGAGGACCCCCGTGGCGCAGAGACGTACTCCTTCTTCGTCTCCGTCCGAGGCATGGGGATTGATGAGAACAGCCCCCGCCTCCCGGACCGTGGGACCTTCGGGCAGATGATGATCGAAAACCCACACGGGCACACCGGCGGCGACGACGCCCTCCAGGATCTTCCGATCCCTTGTGCCGCAATCCACGACGAGGAGAAGATCGCACCCCATCTGCAGAATGCGACCGATCATGTCCTCGTGAATGCCATATCCCTGCAGGCGTCGATGCGGAATATAGTAACGGACTTCCGCTCCGTACGAAAGACACAGTTCCACCGCGAGCGACGTGGCGGCAACACCATCGACATCGTAGTCCCCGTAGACGACGACTCGCGCTCCCTTGCGAAGCGCGGCACGGAGCCCTTCGCCTCCAGGATCTTCGTTACCGAGGAAAAGTTCCTCCAAAGCGAGCCGAAGGCCCGGACGATGTTTCGCCCGAGCCTTCTCAGAACACCCCAAGCCGCGCATCTGGAGTACACTCGCGAAGATTCGGCTGCATCCAAGAGCAAGGGCGAGGGTCGAGGCGTCTTCTTCAGGATACCTCACCCGGATCTCGTCACCGGCGCAAATGCCGATCACCGCCGCTCCTGCTCCTCGTTCACTTTCATGAAAACATCCTCAAAAGATTGCTCCTCCGCGGCAGCATCCTCGAACGACGCAGGTTTTTGGGGCATTTCCCGTTCCTCTTCCCGTTTTTCCACCTCGCAGGGGACACCCGCCGCAGTACATTCTTCGCTCGTGGGGATCTCCATGGGAACTTTCTCTTCGGAGGGTGCGGGCACACACGTCGCAACATGTTCCCGCCCGGATCCCTTCAGGTTCGAAAGAGCGGTGAGCAGTGCCGTGCGTTCCTCGGAGAGAGCCTCGTTACGCTTCTGCAGATCCCGGATCTCCCGCTTCAATCCACCCCGGACCTCCAAAAGAGCGATGAGAGAGACAAACCACATGAGAATACCTCCGGCCGCGAAGAGAAGGACCTCCCAGATGCCTTGCGGAATCTGACGCTCCCAGATCAGAAAGCGAACGGTCACATCACCGGTATTCTGAAAGGCATATCCGGCCGCCACAAGCATGGCCACCGCAATGGCAAGCGCATAACTCTTCATGTGCATCCCCCCTTGAGACTCGACGCACGGCTTCCAGCCCGACCCGCTCCAGCACAACTATAGCACGGTCCAGCCAAACCGCTCCGCCGCAAACCTCTCAGATTTCCGGTTTTCGGAGATTCCATTCGCAGAGAAGAGCCCCCGCGACATAGATGGAACTGTAGGTTCCCACCAGAATTCCCACCAAAAGCGCGAGGGAAAAATCACCGATGACGGGTCCTCCCCAGAGAAAGAGCGCCGTTACGGGGAGCAGCGTCGTCAACGATGTGTTGATGGTTCTGGAGAGTGTCTGGTTGATGGAAAGATCGAGAAGATGGACGATCCCCTTCGAGCGAAGCTCCTTCCAGTTCTCACGGACACGGTCGAGAACGACGATGGTGTCGTTCAGCGAATAGCCCACGACGGTGAGAATCGCGGCGATAAAGGTGAGAGAGACCTCTCTCCCAAGGAGGCTGAAAAGTCCCAGGGTGAGAATGGTGTCGTGCACGAGGGCGGCCACGCTCACGACAGCGAAACGGAACCGGAAACGCACCGTAATGTAGAGGAGAATACCCACAAGGGCCACCGCAACCGCAACGACGGCCTCCTCGCGAAGCTGTTTTCCCACCACCGGCCCGACCTTTTCGATGCGGAGCACGTTCACTTCGGAGTCCTTCTTCTTCATCGCGTCGATGGCGGCCTTCTGGGACGCCTCATCGTCCGCGGCGAGCCGAACGATGACTCCCCTGTCGCTGTAGGCCTGAATGGTCACGTGCTGCTGTCCGCCTTCGGCAAGAGTCTCGCGCACCTCTTTGACCGCCACGGGAGAGGAGAATTCGACCTGGACGATGATGCCTCCCGTGAAATCGATACCGAGATTGAGCCCCTTCGTCATCAGCAACACCATGCTGCCCAGCAGCAGCAGCGCACTCAGGGCAAGGGAAATGCGGCGAACTTCCATAAAACGAATTTGCTTTGTTCTCAACGACATCTCCGCTCCTCCTAACCCTCTACTGCTGCAGCCGGACACTTCGGCTGCGTCCAAGGAAGATCTGCAGCAGAGCCCTGGTCACCACGATGGCGCTGAAAAGGCTGGCAACGATGCCGATGCTCAGGGTCACGGCGAAACCTCGGATGGGTCCACTGCCGAAGTAGTAGAGCACCGCAGCGGCGATGAGGGTGGTGATGTTCGCATCCATGATGGTCGTGATGGCTTTGCGGAATCCCGCATCAACGGCGGCAAGAGGTGTTTTCCCCGCTCGCTGCTCCTCTTTGATGCGTTCATAGATGAGGATGTTGCCGTCCACGGCCATACCGATGGTGAGCACGATTCCCGCGATGCCGGGAAGTGTCAGGGTCGCCTTCAAGCTGATGAGTGCCGCGAAGACGAGAAGAACCGCCACACCCAGGGCCACATCCGCGGCGATTCCGAGGAATCTGTAGTAGAGCAGCATGAAGAGCACCACCAACGCTGCCCCGATCAACCCCGCACGAAGTCCGGATTCGATGGAATCGCTTCCCAGCGTGGGCCCCACGGAACGGTTTTCGAGAATATCCACCGGAACGGGAAGTGCGCCTGCCCGGAGCATGATAGCGAGGCGCTGTGCTTCCGCGGGGGAGAAACTCCCGGAGATCTGCGCGTCGCCGCCGCTGATTCTTTCCTGCACCACCGGCGCAGAAACCACAACTCCGTCGAGAGCGATCGAAAGCTGGCGTCCCACGTTGTCCGCCGTGGCCTTGTCGAAAAGTTTCGTTCCTTCGGCGTTGAACTTGATGGTCACCACAGGACGTCCGAGATTGTCGAAAGCGGTCTTGGCATCAAGAAGATCCTTTCCTGTGACGAGGGCCGGCCCGAGAAGATAGGCGACGTTCTTCTCGTCCTTCATGATCGCGAGCGCATCGTCTCCCTCGGCCTTGGCGGCCATCTCCTGCTGGACGGCGGCAACCTGCTCCGCCGCTTCCTTCCAACGTTCCTCCGCCGCAGCAAAACTCGCATCATCCTCATAATTTTTCCGTTCCGGCGAAGCGGGAACCCTGGGCGATACGCCATCCACCGCACGGAACTCCAGGAGTGCCGTCTTGCCGATCAGCTCTAGAGCCGCCTCGGGATCTTCCACTCCGGGGAGATCGACGATGATACGATCCCGGCCTTCGCGCTGGATGACCGGCTCGGAGACACCGTACTGGTCCACACGGTTTCTGAGCACGGCGAGAAGGCGTTCCACACTGTCCTCGGTAACGGGGTTTTCCGGCGTCCCCTTGGCCTGCAGCAGGATGTGGGCGCCCCCCTTCAGATCGAGTCCCAGGCGGATCTTCCCCTGAATGGGAAAGACCGACGCCAAGGCAGCGGCAACCACCAGGACGACGAGCAGTAACCGCCAGCGATCACGTTTCAACATGAAAACACGACCTCCTTAATGCCGTCTTTTTGTGACATTACCCCTCCGCACATGAGAAAAACGGAGCAGGCGCTTCGCACCCACTCCGTGCGGCACATCGAAGAACGCCTCCTATTGTTCGGAGTCGGTTTCCGACACCATCTCCTGGGGAGCGGCCTCTTCTTCCTTCTTGGGCGCCTTGGCAGCGTCGCTTTCTTCGACAGACCGCTTGTACGAGACGGAACTTTTGAGCAGGCGGACTTTCACACCGTCGGCGATCTCGACAATGTAGCTGTCCTCCTTGACATCCTTGACGGCACCGAAGAACCCTCCCGCCGTCACGATCTGATCCCCTCTCCGGATGGACGCCAGCATGTTCTCGTGCTGCTTTTGCTTTTTCTTTTGCGGCCGGATGATCAGAAAGTAAAAAATGACGATAAACAACGCCAGGGGCATGAGCATGCCCAGAAGCCCTCCCTGCGATCCCGCCGGCGCGCCTTCGGCGTGGCAGATCCCGGGCCACAAAAGACTCGCAAAGCCAATCAGCATTGCTCGCAACAACACCGCCTCCTCAAATGTCTTCTCGACATGGAATGCACCCGATTGTACCACGAGCTCCGGTCAGGGGAAAAGAGAAGGTCAGTTGTCATTCGCCTGCTTGAGATAGAAAAGCAGTTTTTCGAGTTCCACCGAGATGTCCACGCTGTAGACGAGGATCCGGTCCGGCACGACAACGGGAATGGGCGCAAATGTAAGGATTCCTTTCACCGTCTCGCTCTTTGCGATTTTGTCCACGCAGGATTGCGCCACATGAGCGGGAACGGTGAGGATGACCACCTCGACATTCTGCTCCCGAAGCACGTCGGTCATTGTCTCGACGTGAAAGCAGGGGATTCCTCCGACCTCTTTCCCGACCTTCTCCGGATCCACGTCGAAAAGGGCGCAAATGCCAAACTTTTCGCTTCGAAGCGCGTTGTACCCGAGCAATGCCTCTCCCAGATGCCCCACCCCCACGAGCGCCATCCGCCACACCCTCGGTGAAGACAGAATGGCACGGATGTGCTCGAAGAGCTTGTCCACATGATAGCCCACGCCACGCTTGCCGATTTCTCCGAAGTAGGACAAGTCCTTTCGCACCTGGCTTGCCTTGAAGGCGAGGATTTCGCCGATGTCCTGGGACGAGACGACCTTCCTGCCTTCCTCATGCAGCTGTTCCAGCAACCGATAGTATTGCACGAGACGTTCCACGGTGGGCTCGGCAACCTTCATTTTCTGGTCTCCTCTTCCTTCCTGGATCGGTATCCTCGGGGATGAACGCCTACCCCTTCGCGGCAATGAGTTCAATTTCGATCTTCGCGCCCTTGGGAAGTCCCCGGACTTCCACGAAGGAGCGGGCGGGCGGCTCCGTCTCGAACCAGCGGGCATACACGGCGTTCACGTCCGCAAAATCTCCCAAATCCACGGAGAACACCGTTGTTTTCAACACATTCCGGAAGGAAAGCCCCTGGGATTCCAGAATGGCACCAATGTTCTTCAAGACCTGTTCTGCCTGTTCCGCGGAAGTTTTTCCCACGAGCTGTCCCGTGGCAGGATCAAGCGGAATCTGTCCGGACAGGAAGAGCAGATCCCCCATCCACACCGCCTGGCTGTAAGGCCCAATGGCAGCAGGTGCTTTGTCGGTGCTCACTATACGCTTCATTCGCACATCCTCCTTCGCTGTTCCGAGTCTCTACCGCTCTGTTCAGCCGTTTTTCGCACGAACCACCCGAGAAAGGCCCGCATAAGGCGCCGTGCAGATCTCGGCGATGCGGAGCAGTTGATTGTATTTTGCCACCCGGTCCATACGGGCCGGCGCGCCCGTCTTGATTTGTCCGACCCCCGTGGCGACGGCGAGATCGCTGATGAAGGAATCGTCGGTCTCCCCGGAACGATGGGAAATCACCGCACCGTAGCCGCTCCAGCGAGCCTTGTCGATGACCTGCAGCGTCTCCGTCACCGTGCCGATCTGATTGAGTTTGATGAGAATGGCGTTGCCGATCTTTTCGGCAATTCCTCGGGAGAACCGCTCCGGATTCGTGACGAAAATATCGTCCCCCACGAGCTGCACTTTTCCGCCGAGACATTCCGTGAGCAGTGCCCATCCCGCCCAGTCCTCCTCGGCCATGCCATCCTCGATGGAGACAAGGGGGTAAGCGTCACAGAGATCCTCGTAGTAGGCGACAAGCTGTTCCGGCGTGAACGTCCGTCCCTCTCCGGCAAAGGAATAGACACCATCCGCAAACAGGTCCGTCACGGCGCCATCCACAGCAAGGGAGATCTGAGCGCCTGGCGAATATCCCGCAGCCTCGATAGCCTCTACAAGAACATCCAATGCCTCCCTGTTGGTGCGAAGGTTCGGAGCGAACCCGCCTTCGTCACCGATGGAAACACTGTACCCTTTCTTTTTGAGGATCTTCTTCAGGGTATGATAGGTCTCCACACCCATGCGAAGCCCCTCGGCGAAACTTCCCGCACCGTGGGGAAGGATCATGAACTCCTGGATATCCAGGGTGTTGTCCGCGTGAGCGCCACCGTTGATGACGTTCATCATTGGCGTGGGCAGAAGCATGGGACCAAGTCCACCCAGGTAGGCCCACAGAGGGAGATCATGGTCCTCCGCAGCGGCGCGCACCGTTGCCATGGAGACGCCGAGAATCGCGTTGGCGCCGAGCTTTCCCTTGTTCGCCGTCCCATCAAGGGCAAGCAGTGCTTTGTCCAGAACCGCTTGCTCCGCAGGATCCATTCCCACGATTTCGGGAGCGATCTTCTCGTTCACGTGCTCCACAGCCTTGAGCACGCCCTTGCCGAGAAAACGTGCTTCACCGTCACGCAGTTCCGCTGCCTCGAAGGTCCCCGTGGAGGCTCCGGAGGGAACGGCGGCCTTTCCCACAATGCCGTTGTCGAGCCACACCTCCACCTCAACCGTCGGATTGCCCCTCGAGTCGAGAATCTCCCTTCCATGAACACCGACGATGTAACTCATCTGTACACTCCTCCCCCTCCGGGTGGTTGATTTTTTCTTTCTCTCCAGACCGGACCAGCTGGCCAGGGTGTTACCAAGGCGATGTCTCCCCATCGAGGGAACGCTCTTCCAGCACGGCGTAAGGCTCGCTCTTCCGCCGCAGAAGCTGCTCGTCATCACAGAGCACCTCCACGACAAGCAGGCGCCGGGGAAAGGCCACGGCAACCCGTGCACCCTTCCGCACCTCCCCGGAGGGTTTCACGGGACGTCCGTCCACACGAACAGCCCCGAGACGGATCATTTCCTGCGCCACTGTTCGCCTCTTCACCAGGCGTGCGAGCTTGAGATAGACGTCCACTCTCATGATTGCGCCTCCGAGCACGAACCCGAAGCCAGTATAACAGAGAAACGGGTCGTCGACATAGGGAATTCTTTCACTGTTGTCGCAGCGGATGCCATTTCGGATGTCCGCTGCGACAGCACACGGCGTTCATTCCAGAAAATCGCGCAGCTTCCGACTCCGGCTGGGGTGCCTGAGTTTGCGCAACGCCTTCGCTTCGATCTGGCGAATGCGTTCCCGAGTGACACCGAAACGCCTCCCCACTTCTTCGAGCGTATAGGGGTGTCCGTCCTCAAGACCGAAACGGAGACGCAAAACCTCCCGTTCCCGTTCGGTGAGATCCTCGAGCATGTCATCCAGCTGCTCCCGGAGCAGTTGGCTCGCCGCAGCCTCTTCCGGACTCGGAAGATCCTTGTCCTCGAGAAAATCTCCGAGCTGACTGTCCTCTTCCTCGCCGATAGGCGTCTCCAGGGAAACAGGTTCCTGAGCGATGCGCTGGATCTCCTCCACCTTCTCGGACTGGATCTCCATTTCCTGGGCGATCTCCTCCGCGGTGGGCTCACGCCCCAGGCGCTGCACAAGCTGTCTCGACACGCGGATGAGCTTGTTGATGGTCTCTACCATGTGGACGGGAATACGTATCGTTCTGGCCTGGTCGGCGATGGCCCGCGTGATGGCCTGGCGGATCCACCATGTCGCGTAAGTGCTGAATTTGTATCCCTTTCGATAGTCGAACTTTTCCACCGCACGAATGAGCCCAAGGTTTCCTTCCTGGATCAGGTCGAGGAAGAGCATCCCCCGCCCGATGTATTTCTTGGCAATACTCACGACGAGACGAAGATTCGCCTCCACAAGCGCACTCTTGCCTCTCGGCTCCCCTGCCTCCACGAGCTTGGCCAGCGTCACTTCCTCGTCAGGCGTCAACAGCGGAATCTTGCCGATCTCCCGCAGGTACATGCGCACGGGATCGGACAGGGGAAGATCCTCGAGAACACCCATGCTCTCCCCCGCCGCCGGGGGAACGAGTTCCTCCTCGGAGACAGCTTCATCCTTGCTACGCTTCGCCTCCTCCTGAACCTCGATCCCGAGGAGAGTGAATTCTTCGTACAGCTTGTCCAGCGTCTCCGGGTTGTTCAGAAACTCCGGAGGAAGCTGTTTCTCGATCTCCTCGAACGTGATGTAGCCGCGCTTCTGCCCTTCCTGAATGAGGGGAAGGAAAAGGAGATAATCCTTCTGCGTCTCTTCGAGGGGAAGTTCCCTCGCGAGCACCGGATCCGGACTCTCGACCACCACAGGTTCGGCGGCGACGGGAACCGGACTGGCCACTTCGTCACTGCCGAAGAGGGCAAGATCCTCCGCAAGAGGTTCCTCGAGAAAAAGCTCATCCCCCTCGGGCAGGGAAATTTCCTCTCCGTCCTCTCCCGAAAAAGAAACCTCGACGGAAGAGGGGACGTCCCCGTCCAAGGCTTCCGAAGGCCTGATCTCACCATCAGACAAGGGTGTCTCCGTCGGTGCTTCTTCCGGGGAGATCTCTCCCTGCTTTCTTCGGCTGCTTCGTTTCGTGCGCTTCTGCATTTTCTCCAATGCCGTTCCTTCATCCCGTGGGGTTGCAGACGATTCGGAGAGCGTCTCCGTTCCCTCCGTCTCTTTTCCGGCGCCATCGATCGGCTTCACCGGAGATGTGTCCGCCCTCTCGGCATCATGCCCCCCGGAAATGTCCGCATCCTCGGAGAACCCGGAGGACTCGCCTTCTCCTTCGATTCTCTTTTTCTTCCGTTTCTTTTTCACGTCGGCTCCGTTCCGCCTTTCCTGGGGAGTTTGGTCGTGCCGCGTCGGTTCCTCCTCCGGAACGTTTTTTTCCGCGTCGCCATCTTCTCTTTTCCCGCTCTGTTCAGTCACGCCGAATCCTTGCCCCCCTTCAGCTTCTGCGCGAGGTTCCGTAACGCCAGAAGATCCTCGTCGGTCGCTTCTCCACGACGGCATTTGAGCTGCAGGGCTTCATACTGCCGTTTTCTGTTCCTCGCCTCGAGGAGGCCCACAATCGTTTTCCACGCATCCTTCTCTTCGAGACGGGCACACCACTCTCCTCCGAAAGCAACCATCCGAAGAGGATAGGTTTCGCCGATGACATGCCATCGCGCCTCCAGTTCTTCCGGAAGCTCTCCGGAAAGAAGCGCCATGACAATATGGCGAAGCCGTTCTTCCGAAAAGAAGGGAAGGATGGCTTCCGGAGAGGCGTTGCGCCGACGGCTCGCGTCCGTCCACAGAAGAAAGAGCAACGCGGCTTCCACCGGATCCGCAGCCTCCTCTCCTTTCCCTCCAGTTATAGATACGCCGGGAAGGGCGGGTTTCCCTTGTTCCGATTGGGAAAGGAATTTTCTCTCTCTTTCGACGAGTTCGACGAGCTGATGCGCAAAAAGGCCAAAGGCAGCGGCGACTTCCGGCACAAAAGGGGCAAGGTCGAGGGAAGAAAGCTGTGCAACACCGCTGAGGATATCTCTGGTGGCCTGTTCTCTTTGCGTCGGATCACGCAGGGCGTCTCTCCGCAGGGAAAGATGATGTCGCACAAGAGGCATCGCCTCGTCGAGACAGGCGGCAAAACGGGCGGAGCCTCCGGGAGCGGAGAGAAACTCATCGGGATCCTTCGCCTCGGGCAGAGAGACCACCCGCACATCCAATCCGCGGCTCTGCAGCACATACATGCCTCGCACCGCAGCCTCCTGCCCTGCCGCGTCCGCGTCGAAACAGATGTAACAGCGCGGCGCGAATCGCTTGACGAGATCCGCCTGTTCGGAGGTGAGAGCGGTGCCGAGAGACGCCACGGCCTCACCGAACCCCTCCATGTGGAGCCGAAGAGCATCCATGTAGCCTTCCACGAGAATTGCCCGTCCCCGGGCACGCATGAACTGTTTGGCCCGGTGCAGCAGGTAGAGACACTCCCGTTTCCGGAAGAGAACCCCCTCCGGACTGTTGAGATATTTCGCGCCATCTCCGTCCACAAGACGTCCTCCGAAAGCGATGATGCGCCCCGACACGTCCGTGATGGGAAAGATGACTCGCCCACGGAAGCGATCGTAGAGCCCTCTGTTGCCTTCGACGACCACACCGCAGGCAAGGGCATCCTTCTCGCCGACGTTCCGGCTCCGCAGATGGCGCCACAGGGAATCCCAGCCGGAGGGTGCCCAACCCAGGCCGAACTCCTTCCAGAAGTGCTCCGGGACATTTCTTTTCGCCAGATAGTGTCTTCCGGAAATCCCCCCCGACCCCGAAAGGCTCTCCGTGAAAAATTCCTGTGCCAGTGCCGAAACGCTCCGCACATCGCCTCCGGAAGCACCTTGCCGTACCGGCTCGAGAGAAACCCCGGCCCGGGAAGCCAATAGCTCCAGGGCCTGGGAAAAAGAGATGCCTTCCGTCTCCATGACGAAGGAAAAGATGTCGCCACCCCGTCCGCAACCGAAGCAATGGTAGGTCTGCCGTTCGGGAGAGACGGTGAAGGAGGGCGTCTTCTCACCATGGAAGGGGCAGAGCCCCTTGAAGCTCCGTCCCGCTTTCTTCAGGGGAACGTAATCGCCGATGACCTCGACGATATCCAGCCGCTCTTTTATCCGCCGCACATGGTCGGCATGCATGACTCGCGCTCCTCCGAACAAACAGACGGGGGGAGGAGCGGACGCTCTTCCCCCCTGTGAAAAAACGGGGGCGATGCCCCCCTACGGGCTTTTTTGACCTTGAAGGGCGATCAGACGAAGAGCGGTGCGAGCACCAGGGCCACCACGGACATGAGCTTAATGAGAATGTTCAGGCTCGGCCCCGCGGTATCCTTGAAAGGATCGCCCACGGTATCGCCCACCACCGCCGCGGCGTGGGGAGCGCTTCCCTTTCCGCCGTGGTTGCCCTCTTCGATGTACTTCTTCGCGTTATCCCAGGCGCCGCCCGCATTGGACATGAAGATGGCGAGCATCACCCCCGTAACGATGGAGCCGCCCAACAACCCGCCGAGGGCCTGCGCTCCGAGGATATATCCCACGAGGACGGGGGAAATCACCGCGAGAAGGCCCGGGAATACCATCTCCCGAAGGGACGCGGCAGTGGAGATGTCCACGCACCGTTCGTACTGCGGCTCTCCTGTCCCTTCCATAATGCCGGGAATCTCCCGGAACTGGCGCCGCACTTCGTCGATCATCTTCTCCGCCGCACGTCCCACCGCCTGGATGGAAAGGGCGCTGAAGAAGAAGGGGAGCATGCCGCCCAGGAAAAGACCGACCATGACCCGAGGATCCTTGAGATCGATGACGCTCAGGTTCACCGCCGTGGCGTAGGCCGCAAAAAGCGCCAGCGCGGTGAGCGCCGCCGAGCCGATGGCGAGTCCCTTGCCGATCGCGGCGGTGGTGTTCCCCACCGCGTCGAGGCGATCCGTGATCTTCCGGACTTCCTTGGGAAGGTGGCTCATTTCTGCGATGCCCCCGGCGTTGTCCGCGATGGGACCGTATCCGTCCACGGAAAGGGTCATGCCCACCGTGGAGAGCATGCCCACCGCCGCACAGGCGATGCCGTAGAGTCCGCCGAATTTCACTCCCACAAGAATGGCCGCACAGATGAGAATCACGGGGATCATGGTGGACTTCATGCCCACGCCGATGCCGGAGAGAATGTTCGTGGCAGCACCCGTCTCGGAGGCATGGGCGATCTCCTTCACGGATTTGAACGACGCGGAGGTGTAGATCTCCGTCACGTAGCCGATGAGCACACCCGAGAGCACTCCCGCCACCACGGCGAAGAAGAGCGTGTTGTCCCCGTCGAAGACACTGCGAGTGAGGAAGAAGGATCCGAGGATCATGAAAACCCCCGTGGAGAAGATACCCATGCGCAGCGCCATCTGGGGATCTCCGCCCTCCTTGACCCGGACGAAGAAGGTGCCGAGCACGGCGGAGACGATGCCCAGGGCGGCTAGAAGAAGCGGATAGGCGACGCCCCTGTCTCCGAAGGCCGCGAGACCAATGGCCATGGCGGCGATGATGGAGTTCACGTAGGACTCGAAGAGATCGGCCCCCATGCCGGCGATGTCCCCCACGTTGTCCCCCACGTTGTCCGCGATGACCGCGGGATTGCGGGGATCGTCCTCGGGAATTCCCGCCTCCACCTTGCCCACCAGGTCCGCTCCCACATCGGCGGCTTTGGTGTAGATGCCGCCCCCCACGCGAGCGAAAAGCGCGATGGAACTGGCGCCGAACCCGAAGCCCGTGATGACGTTGGGATCACGGAAGAGCAGATAGGAGGCGACGACACCGAGGATACCGATACCCACCACGGACATGCCCATCACGGTGCCGCCCGTGAAGGCAATGCGCAGAGCACTGTTCATACCTTCCGTCGCGGCAAAGGCGGTCTTTCCGTTCGCCTTCGTAGCGATCCGCATGCCGAGGAATCCCGCCAGGGCACTGCAAAGCGCGCCGAAAGCAAAGGAGACTGCGGAAGCCGCACCGATCTTGAACCAGAGAAGCGCCGCCACAACCACGACGAAAGGCGCGAGCCAGCGGTATTCACGGAAGAGAAACGCCATGGCGCCCTTTTGGATGATGCCGGACAGCTCCTCCACCCGCGCGTTCGTCACGGGAAAAGCCGTGATCTTTCCCATGGAGATGACCGCATAGAGCAACGCCAAGGCTCCGGCACCTCCGACAATCCAGTACAACTGCATTTCAAACGACCTCCTTAAGAAGTGATGAACGCGATTTTCGGCGGCGTGCGGTGCACGCCGCCGAAGTGCCCACCATTATAGACAGCAGAAGTTCGGGGCACAAGGGAAACTTCCGAAAAACAACGCTTTTTCTCCGTATTACACTTCCGGCATCCTTCCCCGCAGCTCTCCGCCCTCATCGGATTTCGCACCCTCTGCCGGAGGCACCGCGAGGAGAATGCCCCTGCGGAAATCGGACCCTCCCTTCAGAGAGCGCAGCATGCCCTCCAGCGCACCGCGGATGAATTCCGCCACAAAGGATTTCATGGGAAGCCGGGAAGAACCCACATAAAGCTCAAGCGGAGCATGCCCCCGCAGAACGAGGTTCTCCACCATCGCGGCGAGAGCGGCTTCCTCCCCCCGGGTAAAACGAGACACCTCGCCACAGGGGGAAGCATTTTCCCCCTGTGGCGAGGGCGCCTTCGCACATTCCCCCGCCGCATCACCGGAATTTTCTCCGTAGAACGCGATGATCCCCCGCACGTCTTCGGGAACCGTCTCAGGAGCACCCACCCAGATGCGCGGAAGAGTGAGATGCTTGCCGCCTTCCAGAAGGACCAGGTCGAAACCGGGAAAGAAACGGCTCGTCATCTCCGCAAGAATCTCCCCATCGGAAAGAGGCGAAAATGCCACCCCGGAGGAAGCGTGACGAACGTGCCCAAGCTCGACACGGAGACCATCCTCTCCCCACCATACGGAAGGAAATCCGGCCTCGACGAATTTTCCCGTATCCGTTCCGGGGTCGCTGCACACCCGGTGAGACCCGTGTTTTACATACGCGCACCGCAGTCCCTTCCGCCGGAGACACTCCAAAAGCACTCCGCAGAGCGTGGTCTTTCCGGAGTTCTTCAGTCCGCTCACCGCAAGGACGAAGGGCATGGAATCCCCTCCTTTCCGCTCCGCACCGACACGGCTTGTTACGCGTCGGGAGCTTCCTCGGGTCCGTTCCGCCACATACCGGAACGGGAAGCGAGCGCGGCAGCAACGCCGGCGCCGACACCGTTGTCGATGTTCACCACCACGACCCCGCTGCTGCAGGCATTGAGCATGGCCAGAAGCGGTGCAAGGCCGCCGAAGGACGCCCCGTATCCCACCGATGTGGGCACGGCCACGACGAGGCATCCCACAAGTCCCGCCACAACGCTCGGAAGCGCCCCGTCCATACCGGCCACGACAACGAGGGCATCCGCTTTCCGCAGTTCCGGAAGCACATCGAGAAGACGATGCAGACCCGCGACTCCCACGTCGAAATAACGCCCCACCCGGCACCCCGCAAAAGCGGCGACCAGAGCAGCCTCCTCAGCTACAGGCACATCCCCGGCACCGGCGCTCACCACCGCGACGGAGGCCCCGCGGGAGCGAGGCGCCTCGACCTGAAAAACGCCCATCCGGGGAAGAGGGTGGTAGACCAGGCCATCCAGTTCGCGTGCCACGATCTCCGCCTGTTCAGGGGTCATGCGGCTGAACAGAGTGTTTCCGGGACGCTCCCGAAGAAGCGCGGCAATGTCCCGAAGCTGGTCCGGAGACTTCCCCTGACAGAGAATAATCTCCCCGATACCGCGCCGGACACTGCGATGCCCGTCGAGGCGGACATCACCCCGCTCGGCGTAGGGCAAACCGGCGATGAATTCAACCACGTCATCCAGGGTCTCTTTCCCCTCCGCGAAGGCGCGCAAACGCCTCCGGAGCGCTTCGGCATACTCCACCGGACTACTCCCACTCGATGGTCGCGGGAGGCTTCCCCGTCACGTCCATCACAACCCGGTTGATACCTGGAATTTCGTTGCAGATCCGTCGCGATACCTTATCCACCAGATCCTCCGGCAGGCGGTACCAGTCGGCGGTCATGCCGTCCTGGGCCTCAACGGCACGGAGCACCGCCACCTCCGCGTAGGTACGGACATCTCCCATGACGCCCACACTGCGCACAGGAAGAAGAACGCAGAAGGCCTGCCAGATCTTCCGATAGAGGCCGGCATCCCGAATGGCCTCAAGGAAGATCGCGTCGGCCCTGCGCAACACATCCAGTCTTTCCGGTGTGATCTCGCCGAGACAGCGTACAGCGAGCCCAGGCCCCGGAAAGGGATGCCGTTCGAGAATGCGCTCCGGAAGTCCAAGCAGGGCACCGATCTTCCGCACCTCGTCCTTGAAGAGATCCCGAAGCGGTTCGAGCACGGCAAGACGCATCATCTCGGGCAGTCCGCCCACATTGTGATGGGTCTTGATCACCGCCGCTCCCTTGCCTTTGTGTCCGCTCTCGATCACATCGGGATAGAGCGTTCCCTGAAGGAGCCACTCCGCACCGCCGACCTCCTCAGCTTTTTCCTCGAAGACGCGGACAAAGACTTCTCCGATGATCTTTCGTTTTCGCTCCGGCTCGACGACTCCCGCGAGGGCATCGAGAAAACGGGCCGAGGCATCGGCGAAGTGGACCTTCAACCCCAGCGTCTCGTACGCTTCGAGCACCTCCTCCGCCTCGTTTCGCCGCAGAAGGCCGTTGTCCACGAAAATGCACTCGAGCCGGTCTCCGATGGCACGGCTCGTCAGAAGCGCCGCCACACTCGAATCCACTCCTCCGGAAAGACCGCAGACCACCCGGCTGTTCCCGACCCTTTTCCGGATCTCCTCCGTCATGGAGGTGACCCATTCGCCGAGGTTCCAGGTGGGCTCGCAGCGGCAGACCTTGAAAAGGAAATTGCTCAGAATCTCCCGTCCTCCCGCGGTGTGCACCACTTCGGGATGAAACTGAATGGCGTAGATCCCCCGCTCAGGAAGGGCAAACCCTGCGGGAATTCCGGACTCGCTCTGTGCAATGGTTGCGGCATTCACCGGCAGTTCCGCCACCTGGTCCCAGTGGCTCATCCACACCGTAAGCTCTCCGGAAAGGCCATCGAAGAGGGTACTCTCCCGAAGACGCACACGGGTTCGCCCGTACTCCGCCCTGGAACCTTTCTCCACCCTGCCTCCGAGACGCTGGGCGAGTACCTGCATGCCGTAGCAGATACCAAGGATCGGAATCCCGCTCTCCAGGAGCCTCGGATCCATCGACGGCGCCTCTTCGTCGCGGACGCTGGACGGCCCCCCCGAAAGAATGATGCCCCTGGGGGGGTCGGTAAGGAGTGTCGTCACATCCGCATCCCAGGGAAGGATTTCGCTGTAGACCTTCATCTCCCGCACGCGCCGGGCAATGAGCTGCGTATACTGAGACCCGTAATCCAACACGATGATGGTGTCTGATTTCTTCATGCGTCGGGCCGAAGCCCTTCACCTCCAACAACAGAATCCCCTCGCAGGGAACCGGGGTCCGCACAGAGACCTCCGAGAGAACGCCTTCCTGTGTTCCGGAACAGCCTCCCGGCCAATCATACCACGCCGGAAACAGGGGACTCCAGCGAAAAGGCCCCCGCAGTGCGGGGGCCTCGTGTTGCGGCTCGAACAACCTCCGGGCCT
>DIMS01000010.1 GCA_002425685.1 Synergistaceae bacterium UBA5560
GATTCCTTCGCCGCACCTCTTTCCGTGATCAACTGTCTTGTACTCTCCGTTTCCTCCCACCTTGGCGAAGAGGCGGCGGAGAAGCTCGAAGCGCTTGAGGAGTACTGGAGCAGGAATCGCATCTACGACGCGGTGGGGCGACCGGATGCGGCTCGCAGGGAGACGGGAGAGTCCCTTTGGAGGCGCTGAGGCGGGGGCCTTGCCCCGTAAATGTCGGACTGCGTTTTCCCCCGAGGCGGGACACGATGTTCTTGTGTTTCTCGCAGGATGACTCTCCGTGCTTCGCTGTCGATGACGGATTTCCTTCAACGAAAGAGCCATTCCACGAAAAACGCAGTCCCTGAGGAGTGAGGAGGAGGTTTCCCGATTTCACGCGGGGACGGAACGAACGCCTTGAGAAGAGGCGTGCTGTTGTTTTGTTGCCCTTCAGTATGGAAAGGCAGGGTAAGGAGTGGGTTTGGAAGGGGCGATGGCGGAGAAAACGAGGTGTGGCAGGAGTCCAGAGCGGGTTTGGAATATATCGGGAGAACGGTTCGGGAAACCCTGTTTTGCCGGAGCGGGCGGAAAAGGGGAGCGTCGGAACGACGGGACTGACAGGAGCGGGAAGGGAGATGAGGATGTGTCCGAGTGGGGGAACCTGATTCCCAGGAGTTATAAGACGGAAATGCCCATGGCCGTCCGAGGCGAGGGCATCTACATCTACGACGAAAGCGGTCGCGCCTATATCGACGGATGCAGCGGCGCGCTGCTTTCCAGTGTCGGGCACGGCAACAGGGAGATTGTGGCGGCCATGGCGCGGCAGCTTGAAACGCTGGAGTTCGCCCATCCGTCACGGTGGATGAACGCCGCTGCTCTGGAGGCGGCGAAGGAGGCCGCTTCCATTGCGCCGGCAGATCTCCGGAGCGTCTGGTTCGTGAGCGGGGGCAGCGAGGCCATCGAATCGGCGGTGAAGATGGTCCGCCAGTATTTCGTGGAGCGGGACGGTCTTTCCTCTTCCAAGTCGGTGTGCATCGCTCGCTGGGCCTCCTACCACGGCAGCACTCTCGGCGCCATGGGACTCGGCGGGAGTATGGCCCGTCGCCGGATGTTCTCTCCGCTCTTTCTCGAAGGGCCGAAAATCGAACCCCATTACTGCTACCGTTGTCCCTTCGGACTGGAGCATCCTTCCTGCGACCTGCGCTGCGCCCATGCCCTGGAACAGGCGATCCGCCGCATCGGTCCCCAATACGTGGCGGCTTTTCTGGCGGAACCCGTTGTGGGGTCCACCGTCGGAGCCCTGAATCCTCCGGAGGGATACTGGCCTCTCGTGCGGGAGATCTGCAGCCGGTATGACGTACTTCTCATCGCCGACGAGATCATGACGGGCGTTGGAAGGACGGGCAAACCCTTCTGCGTCGACCACTGGAAGGTGGTTCCCGACATCATCTGTTCCGCGAAGGCACTGTCCGGAGGATACGCTCCCGTGGGGGCTATGTTCGTCCGGGACGGCATCGTGGAGGTGCTTCGCTCGGGGAGCGGCGCCTTCATGCATGGCCATACGTATAATGCCAATCCTGTCACGGGAGCGGCGGTGGTGGCGACGCTTCGCTACATGAAAGCGGCGAAGGTCTTCGAAAACGCCGCTGTCATGGGAGAGCGGCTGGAGCAAGCACTCGCTCCCCTCGCGGATCTTCCCCTCGTCGGAGAGGTGCGTGGCATGGGACTCATGCGGGGAATCGAACTCGTGGAGGACAAGGCGACGAAGAGGCCCTTCGCGCCGGAGAAAAAGGCCGCGGCGGTGGTGACCGGAGAATGCATGAAACGAGGTTTGGTGGTGTATCCCGGCAGCGGACAGATCGACGGTGTCGCGGGGGATCAGTTCATGGTGGCTCCTCCCCTGATCGTCACCCCGGCAGAGGTGGACGAGATCGTGGGGCGTCTTGAGGAGGGACTTCGCGCTGCGGAGAATCGTCTCCGTTCCTGATTTTTTTCGGAATACCGGTGGAAAGAGCATTCGATCCGCGTTGCCATAAAGAGAAGACGCCGTGAAAGAAGACGCGACGCTCCAGAAGGAAGGTGGTGAGGACGAGGGGAAGACGGAAAAACGGGAGAGGTCGAGGACGAAATTCAAGGCGAGAGGTCGTTTCGGGAAAGGACCACAATGGATTTTCCCGGAGGTGTCCATGAGAAAAGGAGGAGAGAGACTCATGAAGAAATTCTCCATCACTGTGACAGTGGCTCTTATCGGTGCGATTTTCCTGGGAGCGGCGGCGTTCGCTGCGACCACCTTCGTCACCATCGGGTCCGGCGGAGTGGGAGGCACCTATTACCCCCTCGGTGGTGCCATGGCTGAAGTCCTGAGTCAGGCGGACATCGGCGTGAAGGCCACCTCCCGTTCCACTTCGGCATCCCGGGAGAACTGCCGTCTCGTCGCCAAAAATACGGTCCAGATCGGCATGTCTATGGGATCCACGCTGTACCAGGCAGCGTTCGGTGTGGAAGCTTTCGAGCAGGACGGCAAACTTCCCCTGAACATCCTCATGAACATGTATCCCGCCCCGCAGCATCTGGTGACCACGTCGAAGACGGGAATCAAATCCCTTGATGATCTCAAGGGAAAGCGCGTCTCCGTGGGTGCTCCCGGCGGCGGTGACCAGGTACTCACCGTGCTCATTCTCAAGGAGGCGGGTATCGATCCCGACAAGGACATCTCTAAGCAGCAGCTCACGCAGCCCGAGGGCGTCATGGCGCTCAAGGACGGCAATGTGGATGCGGTTTTCTGGAATTTTGCAGCTCCCGGAGCCTCCGTCCTCGAAGTGGCAGCACAGCGTGACGTGGTTCTCGTTCCCCTTCCCCAGGATGTCGTGGACAAGGTCGTCGCGAACAATCCCTTCCTGGTGTCTCACAAGATCACGAAAGATACCTACCCCGGCATGGCTGAGGATGTCCTCACCGTGGCGGACGGCAATTATCTGGTCGTCCGGAACGACATGGACGAGAAACTCGCCTATGACCTGGTGAAAACTTTTGTGGAAAACCGGGAGAAATTCCTCCAGATCACTCCCCAGGCGGAGAACTTCGTTCCCGAGAAGGCGAGCATCGGCATCATCGATTTCCATCCCGGCGCCGTGAAATACTTCGAGGAGCAGGGCGTTTCCATGAAGAAATAAACCGATGGTCCGCGCTGCGGCGGATTGGGACCATCCGACCCGCCGCAGCGTGGACCCGGTATCCCACTGCTTTGTCCGGCTTCGGAAAATATCGCGGCGGAGGCAGTGCGGTGGAGAGAACCCGCGGGGCGCCTGAACTCTCCGGGAGAGTTATTCCGGAGAACGAAAACGGTACGTCGCTCCAGACAGCCTGGGAGGTTCGGTCGGTATGGTTAATGAAAACGAAACGATGAAAACTCCGGAAGAAGCGTCCCTCGGGGAAAAGGAACTCCTGGAGGAACTCGAAGGACGTAAGCGGAATCTGCAGGGGTGGCGCTACTGGCTTGTGGCGGCCATCGCCATCGCCGCG
This sequence comes from Synergistaceae bacterium UBA5560, assembly GCA_002425685.1. GTDB lineage: Bacteria > Synergistota > Synergistia > Synergistales > Aminiphilaceae > Aminiphilus. The sequence continues at coordinate 3,499 of DIMS01000010.1, forward strand.
TCGCTCTTCCACCTGTACACGGCGGCGTTCGGCCTGATGGCGGCGATTTATCAGCGGAGCATCCACTGGATGCTCATGGGAGTGCTGATCTTTCTTCTTTACCCGGTATCCAAGAAACGTCCCGGCGATCGCATCGATTTCTGGGATTGGATCTTTGCGGGGCTGCTCGTGATCGGGTGCATGAATATCATTCTTAACTGGGACGCCATCTCCATGCGGGAGGGCATGGCGATTCCGTCGGACATCTATCTCGGTGTCATCATGGTGCTCCTCGTTCTCGAAGCGGCGCGGCGTTCCATGGGCTGGCCCCTTCCCATCGTGGCCATCGTGGCGATGCTCTATGCACTGTTCGGTCCGTACTTTCCGGGAATGCTCGCCCACGGCGGATTTCCGCTGGAGGAACTCGCACCCTTCCAGTATCTTCGGACCGACGGCATCTTCGGTGTTCCGCTGGGCGTCTCCGCGTCGTTTATCTTTCTCTTCGTTCTCTTCGGCTCTATTCTCAATGTGTCGGGGGCCGGGCAGTTCTTCATCGATCTCTCCCTGGCCCTTACGGGACGCAGTCAGGGTGGACCCGCGAAAGCGGCGGTGGTCGCGAGTGCCCTCATGGGGACTGTCTCGGGCAGTTCCGTGGCAAATGCCGTGACCACGGGTTCCTTCACGATTCCCCTCATGAAGCGGGCGGGTTACACCTCGGAATTTTCCGGGGCCGTCGTTGCCGCGGCATCCACGGGTGGACAGGTCATGCCCCCCGTCATGGGAGCGGCGGCGTTCATCATGGCCCAGTTCCTCGGTATTTCCTACTGGGAAATCGTCGTTGCCGCGGCGATTCCCGCGACACTCTACTTCATCTCCATCATCGCCATGGTGCATTTTCGTTCGGGAAAACGGGGGATCATGGGCATTTCAGGAGTGGAGCTGCGGAATGTGAAGGAGGTCTTCCGCGAGGGGTGGCACCTGCTGCTTCCCATCGTTGCCCTCGTGGGATTTCTCGCGACGGGCTATTCCGCGGTGAAGGCGGTCTTCTGGTCCATCATCTGTCTCATCGTCGCCTCCTGGCTCGGGCAGGAAAAATACCGCATGACGCCACGGAGGATTCTGGATTCCCTCATCAACGGGGCGATCAACGCCGTGGAGGTCGCCGCGGCCTGTGCGTGCAGCGGTCTCGTCATCGGAGTCATCGGAATCACCGGTGTGGGACTGGCTTTCTCCTCCTTCGTTATGAGCCTCTCCCACGGCATTCTTCCCCTGGCGCTGATGCTTACCATGGTGGGCTCTATCATCCTCGGCATGGGTGTTCCCACCACGGCCCAGTACATCATCACCTCCACGCTTGCGGCTCCAGCCCTGGCCCAGATGGGCGTACCCCTCATGTCGGCCCACCTTTTCTGCCTCTATTTCGGCGTTCTCGCGGACGTGACGCCCCCGGTGGCGCTCGCCACCTATGCGGCGGCGGGGCTTTCCAAGTCGAATCCTCTGAAGACGGGATTCGTGGCTCTGAGCGTCGCCGTGGCGGGATTCCTCGTCCCCTACATGTTCGTCTACAACAGCTACCTGCTCTTTCAGGGAAATCTGCTCCGCATCGTACTGGGGTGCGTCACGGCCCTCATGGGTATCATCGGGCTTTCCGCGGCAGTGCAGGGGTATTATGTGGCCCCCCTTTCGCTGCCTGAGCGTCTCGCGCTCTTTGTCGTGCCGTTCCTGCTCATCGTTCCGAACATCTACACCGATGCAGTGGCACTGGCACTGCTCATCGGTGTCTATCTTCTGCAGAAACACAAAGTGGGACGGGTGGTTGCTCCATCCGTGGCGGTTCCCCACGCATCGAACAGTGTCGGCAAGGAGGAGTGAGCATGTCGAAGAGAATCGTCAAACCTGTCCTGTCGGCCCGGGAAGCCGTGGCGGGCATTGCCGGCGGCGCAACGGTCATGATAGGGGGGTTCAACTACGGTGGTGTACCCTACACGCTTGTGGAGGCGCTTCTTGAGCAGGGCGCGACGAATCTGACACTCATAGCCAACGACACGGCCTACGACGACGTGGGGCACGGAAGGCTCGTCCGGGAAGGACGGGTGAAGAAAGTCGTCGCTTCGCATGTGGGGCTCAACAAGACCACGCAACGCCTCTTCAACGAGGGAAAGATGGAGTTGGAACTCGTTCCCCAGGGAACCTTCGCGGAACGGATACGGGCGGGGGGGTTTGGTCTGGGAGGAATCCTCACTCCTACCGGCGTGGGTACCGTCGTGGAGGAGGGGAAGCAGGTTCTGGAGGTGCAGGGAAAACGCTATATTCTGGAGCTTCCTCTCCGGGCGGACGTGGCTCTTCTGCGGGCCTTCCGCGCCGACACCATGGGAAATCTCACCTACCGGGGGACGAACCGGAATTTCAATCCCGCCATGGCGACCGCAGCGGATCTGGTCATCGCCGAGGTGGACGAGATTCTTTCGCCGGGAGGGCTCGACGCGGAGGACATCGTCACGCCGGGCATTCTCGTGGATATTCTCGTCATGAAGGGGGATTCCTACTATGCTTCCAGAACTTGATGAAGAACGGGTGCGCCACCGAATCGCCCGGCGCATCGCCATGGAGTTCGAGAACGGGGATGTGGTGAATCTGGGGATCGGTATTCCTACGCTCGTCTCGGACTACATTCCCGAGGACGTGCACGTGATCTTTCAGACTGAAAACGGCGTGGTGGGGGCGGGGCCGAAACCGGAAAAGGAGGATCTGCGCTACATCGGTGCGGGAGGACGGTGTCTCTCCGTGCTTCCGGGAGGGGCCTGCATCGCCAGTGATCTCAGCTTCGGCCTCATTAGGGGTGGACACCTGGATGCCACGGTGCTCGGCGCACTCGAGGCGGATCAGGAGGCGAATCTCGCCAACTGGATGATTCCCGGCAAAATGGTCCCCGGCATGGGTGGCGCCATGGACCTGGTCACGGGAGCCCGCCGGGTGATCCTCGCCACGACGCACACGAACAAGAAGGGAGAGCCCAAAATTCTTCGGAAGTGCAGGCTTCCTCTCACGGGAAAGGCCGTGGTGAGCCTCATCGTGACGGAATTCGCGGTGCTCCGTTTCCGGGAGGGAAAACTGGTGCTCGAGGAAATTGCCCCGGAGGTCACACTCGACCAAGTGCGGGCCGCGACGGAGGCGGAATTTGTCGTTGCGGATCCGCTGCTGCCGATGAAGGGCATCGAAAAGGAAGAGGTGGTTGCATGAGACGGGCGGTGATCCTTGCCGCGTGCCGTACTGCGGGGGGCAAATTCGGCGGAGCGCTGGCGGAAATGGATGCGCCCCGGCTGGGTGCGCTAGCTCTGAGGGAGGCCGTGCGGAGGGCGGGAATCAACGACGATGTCGTGGAGGAGGTCATCCTCGGCAACGGCTGGCAGGCCGGGGTCGGCTCCAATCCGGCCCGTATTGCCACGGTGGAATCGGGCCTTCCCGAAACGGTTCCGGCGTTCACGGTGAACAAGCGCTGCGGCTCCGGTTTGCGCACGGTCATGCTCGCTGCAGACCGGGTGCGCCTCGGCGACGCGGCGGTGATGCTCGCGGGAGGAATGGAGAGCGCCTCCAACGTGCCCTACCTGCTTAAGAAAGCCCGCTGGGGGCATCGCATGGGCGACGTGCCGACCTTGGACGCACTTCATGCGGACGGATTTTTCTGCCGGATGGCGGGGATGCTCATGGGCGCCACGGCGGAGATTCTGGTGGAGGAGTATGGTATTTCCAGGAGGGAACAGGACGAATTCGCACTGCGGAGTCATCGTCTGGCCGTGCGGGCCGTGGAGACCGGGGCCTTCCGGGACGAGGTTTTTCCCGTTCGATTGAAGGACAAAAAAAAGGGAGAGATCACCTTCGACACGGAGGAAATCCCCCGGGCGGACACCTCCCTGGACAGGCTCGCCACACTGGAACCCATCTTCACGAAGGGCGGCACCGTCACGGCGGGAACCAGCTCGGCTCTCTGCGACGCCGGAAGCGCTCTTGTCGTGGCCGATGGAGAATGGGCTGCGGCACAGGGGCTCCGCCCCATGGCGGAAATCCTGGGGTACGCATCGGCGGCGTGCGCTCCCGATCACATGGGGCTCGGCCCGGTCTACGCGGTGCCGAAGGCGCTTCAGCGGAGCGGATTTGCCCTGGAGGACATGGAACTCATCGAGCTGAACGAAGCCTTCGCCGCGCAGGTTCTGGCGGTGCACCGGGCACTTCCCTTCGACATGGATCGCTGCAATGTCAGGGGTGGTGCCATTGCTCTGGGGCATCCTATCGGCGCCACGGGAGCGAAGATTCTCACCACGCTTCTCTACGCGCTCCGTTCACTGGACAAGGAACTCGGGCTCGCCACCGCCTGCATCGGCGGAGGACAGGGTGTGGCTCTCGTGGTCCGTCGCCTGGCCTGACGTTTCCGCGACTCCGGAGAACGCTCCGCGCCTCCCGGCGCGGCTCGCGCTCTCCGGAAGAAGGTTTACTCGTCGGCGCGTTTCATCGCGATGGGGTGGACGAACTCCACGTGTGTTTCCGCATCCCAGGGAAAGAGGATCCACGTGTCCTGGCTCACTTCGGTGACGAACGTGTTCACCAGGGGCCTTCCGTCGGGCTTTGCGTAGACCGTGGCAAAATGCGCGGTGGGGAAGATGTCGCGGACGATCTTGGCGGTCTTGCCCGTATCCACCAGGTCGTCCACGATGAGGAGTGTTTCCTCTTCCCTGCCCAGACATTCCACCTGCTTGAGAATGGCGGGTTCTCCCTGAGTGCGCAGGGTGTAGCTGGAGATGCACACCGTGTCCACGAGGCGGATGTCGAGTTCTCTGGCGATGATCGCCGCGGGAACGAGCCCGCCCCTGGCGACGGCGATGATCCGGGTCCAGGGACGGAGAGCGACGAGACGCCATGCGAGAGCGCGGCAATCCCGATGAAGCTGTTCCCACGAGACGGGGAAAGTTTTGTGATAGCGGTCACCGGCGGACATGAACGAACTCCTCCTTGAGATGGGATAGGGATGGCGGTGCGGAGGAGCGCCGGGATGCACACTCCCCCCGGGAACTTTCTCATCCGGAGCGGCGTAAAGGTTTCCGCCGCCGCGAACGGGACGCTGCGGCGGAAACCTGTCCCCCTTTCGGAAAAATCACTTACAAGGTGTTCCACGGCCACTCGGAAGCGATGCCGAACCAGGCGAGGAAGCTCGGGCCGCAGAGGATCGCCGCGAGTCCACCCAGGGCGAGAAATGGACCGAGCGGAATGGCGTCCTTGCGCTTTGCCCTCCCCGTGACGAGGAGCAGCACCGCCCAGAATCCCCCGAGGAGAAAGCCGAAATAGAGTGCGGTGCCGGTCATTTTCCATCCCAGAATGCTTCCGAGTCCCGCCATGAGATGTGCGTCTCCCCACCCCATGCCTCCACGGCTCAAAAGGATGATGCAGGCGATGATGCCGTACCCGAGCGCGGCGCCGAGCAGGCCGTCCGTGAGGCCCTGCCCGCCGCCCCCGACGCGGAGCAGTAGTCCCAGGGCTCCCGGGGCGAGGGCGAAGAGGTCGAAGATGTAGCCGCTGTAGAGATCCGTGAGGGCATTCAAATAGAGGGAATAGGCCGCCGTCGAGGCGAGCAGGAGGGGGAGAAGGGCCTTCCCGTTCACAACACCTTCCGGAAGGGCCTGTCCCCAGCGTGCCGTCACGAGCGCGCCGATGAGGGCACAGACAAGCTCCACATAGAAATAGGATTTCGGGATGGCCGCGCCGCAGGTGCGGCAGCGCCCCCTCTGCACGAGCCAGGAAAGGAGCGGAATCAGTTCGGAGGACGTGAGAAAGGTTCCGCAGGCGTCGCAACGGGAGCGGGATTTTCCCCACCAGGACTCCCCCGCGACGGTACGGCGGGCCACCACGTTCAGGAAGGATCCCAGAACGCTTCCGAGCAGGAATCCGAAAGAGGAAAGAACGACCAGCCACACCAAGGGCACCGCCTCCAGCGTTTCCGTGTGCGGGAAATGGTATAGTTATAACAGTATTCTTTCGGAAATTCATCGGGGAATTCCGTTGGTTTCTTTCTCGTCGTCCGGGCGGGGAGGAACAGCGCTGTCGCTTGAGGAGGAGGATTCCGTGTCCATGTCGTTCCATTTCTTCGGCAAGGCTTCGTCGTTGTTGCGCCTGGTATTGTTCCTGCCGGTCCTCGCAGGAGTTTTTCTTTTCGACCCCTTGCCGCGGAAGGCTTGTGCTACGGGGAACCGGGTGGAGGATCTCCTCGTTTCCATGACTGTGGAAGAAAAGGTAGGGCAGATGATGATCGGCTTTTTCCGGGGGAATTCCCTGTCTCCGGAACTTGCCCGGCGTCTCGAAACGGTGCGCCTCGGGGGTGTCATCCTCTACAGCGTTTCCGGTAATGTGGAGAGCACGTCCCAGGTGGCCGGGCTTGCACGGGGAATCCAGACGTGCGCCGCAAGCGCAGATGTCCTGCCGCTCTTCATCGCCATCGACCAGGAGGGAGGGATCGTCTCCCGTCTCACGAGCGGGGTCACGGTCTTTCCGGGGAACATGGCTCTCGGCGCGACGGGCGAAACGTCTCTCGCCGCCACGCAGGCGCGAGTGCAGGCCCGGGAGCTGCGCATCCTCGGCATCACATGGAACTATGCTCCCGTGACGGACGTGAACAGCAATCCCGCGAATCCCATCATCGGCATCCGCTCCTTCGGTTCCGATCCGGGGCTCGTGGCGGACATGGGAACGGCCATGATCGCTCCCTACGCAGGAGAGCGTGTCCTCTGCACGGCAAAGCACTTTCCCGGCCATGGGGACACGGACACGGATTCCCACCTGGGGCTGCCCGTGCTCCGCAAGGACAGAGAGGAACTGGAGAAGGTGGAACTCGTTCCCTTCCGGGCCATGATCGGGCGAGGTGTGCCGGCGATCATGACGGCCCATGTGGAAGTTCCCGCCCTGGAGCCCGACGGTGCAGCCCGTCCCGCCACACTTTCGTCGGCGATTCTCCGGGATCTTCTCCGGGAGGAAATGGGATTCGAGGGACTTCTCGTGACGGATTCCATGGGCATGGGGGCCATCGACCAGCACTGGGGCATGGAGGAGGCTTCGGTTCTTGCAGTGCTCGCCGGAGCGGACATGCTCATTTTTGGAGCCGATAAAGGGCACGAACCGGAGGAGCAGGATGGGGTCTTCACGTTTCTCGTCGAGGCGGTGCGGAGCGGACGGATTCCGGAATCCCGCATCGACGGGGCCGTGGCCCGCATCCTTCGGGCGAAGGAAGCTCTGGGCATCCTTGACGACCCCTGGCCAAGAGAGGGCGATCTGGACCGGCTGGCGGCGCCGGAATCCCTTGCGGTGGCGGAGGAGATCGCCGAGCGGAGCGTGACGCTGGTGCGGAATCCGAACCGTGGGGGCTCCGGAGGATGTTCCGTGTCCGGAGGCGCGAAGACATCGGTCCTTCCTCTTGCGGGTGAGCAAATTCCTCTCGTCTGGCCTGAGGAATACAAATCTGCTCTGGCGCCGCTTCTGCTGGAATGCCCTGGCTTTGTGCCGATGCTTCTTCCCCTCGACCCGGCGTCGGAGGACGTGGAGACGGCATGTGCGGCTCTGGAGGAGCGGGAAACGGTCTTTGCGGGGAGCTACGATCTGCACCGCAACGCCGGGTGGAAAGCTCTCCTGCGTCGCCTTGGGGAGGAACGGCTCGTGCTCCTTTCCGTTCGTTCCCCCTACGATCTGCTCCATGTGGAGGACGTGTGCGGATATCTGGTGACCTATGGAGACCGTCCCGCCTCCATGAAAGCTCTCGGCCGCATTCTCTCGGGAGTGTCGTCTCCGAAGGGGCATCTCCCTGTGGAGCTTCCGGGGCTCTATCCGAGAGGGTGGGGGTTGGAGCGGTTTTAAAGGTCTTGCTCGTCTCCGGGGAGAGTTTTCGGCAAAGTGTTTTTCTGGAGTTTCTTCACGCGGAGAGTTTCATCGAGTGCTTCGCGGAGGCGCTGTACGATAAGAGGCGACGGAAGCTGCTTCCGTCGCCTCTTGCGTTCTTGAGAATCGGTGGTGAGGGGCAGCTCTTGGAAAATTCGGCAGGTCTTCCCGCATCAATCCTCACCGGAGCGCGTCGAGGCGTTCCCGGGCGATGCGGGCGGAAAAGGAATCCTTTCCTGCGTCCCGTTCCAAAGCCTTGCCGTACCATTCCTTGGCCTTTGCGGTGTCCCCTGTCTTTTCCAGGTTCTGTCCGTATCCGACCGCCCAGGCTGTGAAATCCTCGTCGGACATGACCGTTTCCTCTGCGAGAATTGCTTCGTAGAGGGGGAATGTCCTCTGAAAGTGCTCCATCTCTTCGTAGGCCCTGAGCAGGCGTTTGCGCGCGTCGGGAACGAAGGGCGAAGAGGGATAACGGCGGAGAAGGCGCTCGAGTGCAAGAGCGACCTGGGGGAACTTCGGCGCGTCGTAGGCGAGGAGGTAGAGGTTGGAGAGTCTCCAGAGTGCCTCGGGGGCGCGTTTCGCGTCGGGACACTCGGTGAGGACCCGATCGTACAAGGAGATGAAGGTCCCGATCTGGTCCGCATCGGTGTTCGCCAGGGTCTTGAAGAGTTCCGTCGCGAGGCGCTCCTGCTCCTCCAGGGGAAGCGGAGGAGTTTGTTCGATCCAGTCCGGTGGACCGGAGGCATTCAGAGGGTCCGCCGTCTGGTCCCGGGGTGTCCGGTTTGCCTCGGTGTTTTCCTGGAGATCCAGCACCGGTGGCGGTGGCAATGCGTCCTGGCTCCCCGGCGGTGGCGGCGGCGAGGGGTGTGCGTCTCCTGCGGGAGGCGGAGGTTCCGACGGTTCAGGCACTGGCGGCGGCGGCGGCGGTGGGAGCGTGTCCTCCCGGGAGCTTGTGCCGCCCAGTGGCGGCGGTGGGGGAAGCAGATCCTCCAACGAAGGAAGTCCTTCTTCGACGGAAGTGATCCGTTCCTCCGCTGTCGGCGACGGTGCCGGAAGGGATGCCGTCCCGGAAGGGAGCGGTGGGGCCGGAGTGGGAGATGCGGAACCTCCCGGGAGTCCTTCCGTCGCGGGCGGTGTGGGCATGGTGGCGGGTTCCTGCGTTGCGGATGCTTCCTGCCTCGCGATTTTCGCCATGGCCATGTCCACGGCGGGAGCGAGGCCAGGATTGCTGTTTCGCGCCTTTTCGAGCGCTTCCCTGGCTTCGCCGAAGCGTCCGAGGCCGAGAGCGATGATGCCCTGGAGATAGTTCGTCTCACCGAAGAATTCCAGGTCCGGTTTTCGGGCGAGCGCCGCGTCGAGTGCCCCGGAGGCCTCTTCCCATTGCTCCAGGGAAACCAGCGTCGAGGCCAGGTAGTAGTGTCCCATGATCATCCCGGGACGTATGGTGAGTCCCTGGCGGATAGCCGCTGCGGCCTCTTCGTGTTTTCCCATCTCCTTCAGGGCCAAGCCGAGGTCCACGTAGGCCGTGGCGTTTCCCGGCTCCGCCTCGAGGATCTGTCGGTAGAGAACGACGGCCCTCTCGTAGTTTCTGTCCCCGTAAGCCTGGAGAGCCTGCTTGTAGAGTGTATCGGTCCGTGTCGCCGCTGTGCCGGGCGTGGAGAGGAGAGCAGCGCAGAACAGGAGGAAAAGGGGGAGAAGTGCGGCGAAGGCTTTCCGTCCTCCCTGGGGGGGCCGTTGGGTAAAACGGGTACTCCAGGATTGTGCGTCGGATCTTTTCATGAACGCATCCTCCCTTGGTCGGTCTTCGGAGTGATTGTTCGGCCTGATGTGCTCCGCCTTTTTGCCGGAGACGGGGAAGCCGTCTCCTCTCTCCCGTCGAGGAGGCTTTTCGCGCCGGGAGAAATCGCTTTCACCGCACCGTACGCCGTTACGGCACCGGCGTGGGGGATGCGACAGGGCGCGTGGTGTGCTTGGACAGTTCCGCCACGTAGGCTTCCAGTTTCGTCACATGTTCCTCCACCCGGGGGTCCCTGACGAGGGACAGACTTGCCCGGAAACGGGCGATGGCCTCCTCGTAACGCTCGGCTTTCTGCAGTTCCACGCCCTCCCGAACGAGGCGGGTCGCCTCGTTCTTCCGCTCCTCTTCGAGGCGCCGTCGTTCCTCCTCGGCGCGGCGGGCTTCTTCTTTGCGGCGCTCCTCCTCCAGTCGTTTCTCCTCTTCCCGGGCTTCGATGCGGCGGAGACGGTCTTCGAGGATGCGGATGTGCTCCTCAAGCTTCGGATCCGCCAGAAGAGGGAGGCTTTCTCGGTACTTTGCCACGGCCTCCGCGAGGTGTCCCGCCTTCTGCAGGGCCGCCCCCTCCTCGCGGAGTTTTTTCGCCGCGGCAAGGCGGGCCTGTTCTTCCGCACGTCGTTTCTCCTCCGCTTCCCTGCGCCGCCGTTCTTCCTCCTTGCGGAGGAGTTCTTCGAGTTTCTGCGCGTACTCGGCGATCTTCGGGTCTTTCACGAAGGTGAGGCTCTCCCGGTATTTCTCCAGCGCCTCCGGGTAGGATTGAGCTTTCTGCAGGGTCACTCCCTCGGCGATGAGTTCCCGGGCCTTGGAGAGGCGTGTCTCGAGAGCTTCTATCTGTTGCGCCACCTCCGGGGCGGAGGCTGCGGCAAAGCTTTCCCGGAATTTTGCCAGGGCCTGGGCGATCTGTTCTTTGTGCAGCAGGTCCTCGCCCTCGCTCCGGAGTGCCTTTGCGCGCTCCATGCGTTCCTGCCGTTCCTGAACGCGTGTTGTCAGCGCCGCGATTTTTTGATCCGTCTCGGGGTCGGCCAGGATGACGCGGCTTGCTTCGTATCGCTCTAGAGCTTCCTCAATGCGCCCTTCCGCGGCGAGAGTATCCCCTTCGATCAAGAGTGCCGCAGCGCGTTGCCGCTCCTCGAATTCCGCGCTGACCCGAGCGAGTTCCGCCGCGGCAGCCATGTTTTCCGGGTCCAGTGCGTGGGCCTCGCGAAGCAGGGCGACGGCTTCCACCCCCTCGCCCCGTGCCCAGGCGGCCAGTCCCTCGTCGAACTTTTTCGCGGCGTCGGCACGTTTCGTGGCGTCCTCCAGGGTTTTTTCGTCCACGGTGACGGAGAAAACGGCCTTGCCCTGTCCGAGTTCGATTCCCTCCCGATCGGTGGCGGTCACGAGAACCTCGCACTCTCCGGTGGTGTGCCTGGAGAACGCCGTCTCCGCACCATGGAGTTCGCCCACGACGGAGGCCCCTTCGTTGGTGGCCCAGGAAAAAAGCACCTCTCCACCGGAATCGGGGGAAACGAGGGCGCGCACGCGCATCTTTTCAAAGACCGCGAGTTCTTCTTTCAGAGGGACGAGCCCCTCAGCGGGCTTCCAGATCCGGGCCCTGGGCTCCTCCGGGCCGAGAAGGTCGACCGTCACGTCGTAAGGGCGGATCTGCAGAGACATGGAGGCGGAGGCGAGCGTTCCCCCCATGTCTCCGGCGGTGAGGTGGGCGGTGAGGGTGGCTTCTTCGGCCTTGAGGGAGCGGAAGAGAAAGGCCGTTCCCTCGTCCTTACCCGCCGCCGCGGCACCTTCCGTTTCCCAGAGGATGGCCCGTTTCATCTCGGGAATGGCGGGGGAGATATGAGCCGTTACCGTCACTTCCTGCCCCACGTAAGGTGTTTCGGGAAGGGCGGAGAGGGAAAGCGCCAGGGGTTCCACGTTGAGAAGGAATTCTTCGGAGGTGCCCAGGGGGTGGAGCGAATCCTCGCCCTGTTCGAGGACGGTGCAGCGGATGGCATAGGTTCCCGCCTCGGGGAAGAGAGCGGTTACCTCGTTTGGTGTCGCCTCCGTCGAAGTGGTAAAGGGAACCGCCGGAGAGGATTCGAAACGATAGACCACTCTTTCGGAAGGTGCTCCGCCCTCCGGATCGAGAGCGGCCCGGAGGAGAACGGGAATGCCCGGAACGGCGGGTTCTCCAGAATCCGGTCTTTCCAGCAGGACTGTGCGGGACGCGGTGGTCGGGGAAATTTCCGGCTCATCAGGGAGAGGAGGAAGGACGGGCAACTCCGAAACAGGTTCCGCCGGAGTCAACGGAGGAAGTTCCGACGTGGTCGTTCCCGCTGGTTCCCCCTCGCGGAAATGTCGCAGAATCTGTGCCTCTTCCCGGAAGAGTGCGGTGATGTGCGCCGCCGCATCGTTTTCCCTTCGGGAGAGGTCCTTGGGAAGCGGTATGTTCAGGGAGGCGAAGGTTGCTCGTATTCGCGGAGCAGCATCCTGGACGATCTTCCAGTGGGCGCGTTCGAAACGGACGCGATAGAGCCTCCGTTCCGTCTCCGCATCGAAGCCCGTCTCGTGCAACGGGGCTTTCTTGAGGAACTCGAGGGTCTGTCGGATCTTGACGCGCTGCTGTTCCGCCTCCGCCAGAAAGGCCTTTCCCTGGGAAGCGTCGAAGCGGGGATCTCCCGTGAGAGGAGGCAGTCCCGTGAGGGGACGGGGATCTGGTTTTTGACCCGACACTTCTTCAAAATATTTTTCCGCGCTCTCCCGGACACGGACAAGTTCCGAGTAGGCGTTCAGGAATTCCTGGAGTTTTTCCGGGGGGGGTTGCCGGAAAATCTCCGTGCCCTCCTGATCGACGCCGAGATCATGGAGCAGCGCCTCTATCTGCTCCACTCCGCCGGAGAGTGCCTCTTGCCCGTCGAATTCCAGTGCCGGAAGTTCGTTTTCGGACATCGCGGGGATATTTTCCGTTGCCGTGTCGGCGAAAGAGGCACAGCCAAGGAAAGTGAGGAGGAAGAAAGCGAGCAAAAGCAGGAGCAGAGACCAGTTGAGAGGAGGGTGCTTCCCGGAGTGGTGGTTCCATCGTCGGGAAGAGGTTCCTTCGTAAAGGCCGGCACGCTCCGGGGCGCTCTTCTCATAAGAGGCGTCTCGTGCTCTTTCGGTGCGGCCTGTCCGGGAGCGCAGAGGAACGTCCCTTCTTCCGTTCTGCGGGAATGGTTTTTCAGGAGTTTCGAAAATCGCTCTTGCCATGGATGGGCACCGCCTTTCCTGGATGACATGAGGATGATCCGCCCTCGGCATCACGTGCGTTGAAGAGGGAACATGTCTTTTGCACGCTTCTCCGTCGATTCACTACCGTGATTATCCCGCAAGGTCGGATCCGAGGCAAGGGAGGAAGTGGCAGGGGTGCTCGCCTTTTTTCGGTGGTGATGCGGTGATTTGAAACGCGAGACGTGTTCCGAAAGAGCGGGTTCCCTTCCGCCGGGGAACGGAAAAGATGGCGGGTGCGTCGGGAGTGTTCCGGCAAAGGGCGAAAAGGCCCTCATCCGAAGGCGTGTGACGCGGATCTTCGAGTGAGGGCTCGCGTGTTTTGTGCAGAACGGTGTGGAAGGGTCAGTTTTTTCCGAAGTGTCGTGCGGCTTCCACCAGGCCTGTGAAAAGGGGGAGCATGTCGTCTCCCGCGGTGAGCATTTCCTCGGGATGCCATTGCACCCCCAGGGCGAAGGGATGCCCCCGGACCTCCACGCACTCGGGAATGCCGTCAGGTGCGGAAGCCGTGACCAGCACGTCCTTTCCGGGAACTCGAATGGCCTGGTGGTGGAAGCTGTTGACGAGGAAGGTCGTTCCGAGAAGACGCCGGATCAGGGATCCCTCCATGGTGGTGACACCGTGGGTGGCGACGAAACGGAAGGATTTCTGGGAATGCTGAAGTGTCGGTTCCGGCCTTGAGGGAAGATCCTGCCAGAGCGTGCCCCCGAGGGCGACGTTGAGAACCTGAATGCCCCGGCAGATGGCGAGGAGGGGACGTCCCGTGGCCAGCGCGAGATGCGCGGCCTTCATGTGGAAATGGTCCAGGTGAGGATGGACCGCGCCGAGACCGAGGGATGGCTCTTCCCCGTAGAGTGCGGGATGTACGTCGTCACCGCCGGGCAGAAGAAACCCCGCGGCCGATTCGGCCTGAACCGGCAAATCCTCCAGGTTTGACAGAAGAGGCAGCACGAGGGGAACGCCGCCCCCTTTCTCGACGGCCTGGACATAGCGCTGTGAGAGATCGCATCGTTCCCGTCCTCTCGCATCGAGAGCGAAATCACCGAGTATGGCGATGAGCGGTTTTTTCATGATGGCGGCATCACCCTCGGTACGAAAAGGGTGAAAAAGTTCTCGTGCTCGTTGCGGCAGCCGGGAGCACGGTGCTTGTGCGGCGCGGTGGTTTCTTTCGTCCTGGTGAAGTCCCTCTCATGAATGTTCGTGCCTCCAGTCGTTTTGTGTTTCCGATGCGTCGTTCGCGTCGCTGCGGGTTTTCGTTCCGTTGAACCGTCATCCGCGGAATCGGCGGCGCAGCAGCCTTGCGTCGTCGGTGCCGAAGGGGTAGTCGAGATAGTAGATTTCCTTCTTGTGCAGGTCCAGGAGGTGCATGAATTCGATCCCGTTGAGGAAGAGCTTGTCCTCCCGGAATCCTCCCTCCAGGGAGACATCGTGCCCGAAGAGATTGATCGGCGCGGGGTTGTGGAGGAGTTCTTCGCTCCGATGGGCGATGCGAATGTGTCGTCCCTCCGGGAAGATGTCCGTGCATCCCCGGACGATGATGCTCCGGGAGGCGAATTTTTGCAAGGTCCTTTCATCGTCGTGGTTTCCGAGAACGAGATAGACCTCCGCAGCCGTGGTTCCCTCCAGGAGTTTCAGAAGCGTGCGAACTCTCTTTTCGTACAGATCGAGACAGCAGGGGCTCCGCTCGAGTTTCACGTCGTCCGCCAGGTCACCCGTGTGGACGATCCACGAGGGGGAGAGTCTGCCCAGAAGACGTCGCAGATGGCCGTACATGGTGGAGGGCGTGTCGGAGATGTGGAGGAGCGCGCCTTGCGGGAGTGGCACCTTTCGGACGAGGCGGAGAGAACGAAGAAGACGCTCCATGTTTTCAGCGAGAGGTGTCATGGAGTGTCTCCTTCTTCCGAAGAAGGGGGATTGCGGAAAACGGTCGGAAAAAAGTGGAGGGACGAAAGAGTTCCCGCCCCTCTACTCGGAAAATCGTCCTTATTGTGTTGTGCCGGGAACATCAGGCCACGGTGATTGCCTTTTCCAGATAGACGTCCTGCACGGCGGAGATGAGCTTCACACCCTCGTCGAAGGGCTTCTGGAAGGCCTTGCGCCCCAGGATGAGTCCCATGCCGCCGCCGCGTTTGTTGATCACCGCCGTCTTCACCGCCTCGGCGAGATCGTTCTGTCCCGCAGCGCCGCCGGAGCTGATGAGTCCCGCACGGCCCATGTAGCAGTTCGCAACCTGGTAACGGAGAAGATCCACGGGATGGGAACTCGAGAGTTTGTCGTAGACGGCGCTCGATGTCTTGCCGAATTTCAGCGCCGTGTACCCGCCGTTGTTCTCGGGGAGCTTCTGTTTGATGATGTCCGCGGCGATGGTCACGCCCAGGTGGTTTGCCTGTCCCGTGAGATCCGCCGCCAGGTGATAGTCCGTCTCCTTCGTTTTGAATGCCTCGTTACGCAGGTAGCACCAGAGAATGGTTGCCATACCCAACTCGTGGGCCCGTTCGAAGGCCTGGGAGATCTCCTGGATCTGGCGGCTCGACTCGGGGCTTCCGAAATAGACCGTGGCACCCACAGCGACGGCGCCCATGTCCCAGGCCTGTTCAACCGAGGCGAAGAGAATCTGGTCGTGGGTGTTTGGGTAGGAGAGGAGTTCGTTGTGGTTGATTTTGAGGATGAGGGGGATCTTGTGTGCGTACTTTCTCGCGACCATGCCCAGGACGCCCAGTGTGCTGGCGACGGCGTTGCAGCCGGCCTCGACGGCGAGGCGCACGATGTTCTCGGGATCGAAGTAGAGGGGATTCGGGGCGAAGCTGGCGCCGGCGGCATGTTCGATCCCCTGGTCCACGGGAAGAATCGACAGATAGCCCGTTCCGGCGAGGTTTCCGGACCCGAAGAGTGCCTGGAGGGAGCGCAGGACGGGAATGGGCCTGTCCGAGGGGGCGAAAATGCGGTCCACGAAATCGGGACCCGGCACGTGAAGGGATTCCTTCGGGATCGTGTTGCACCGATGGGCCAGGAGATGCTCCGCTTCGGAACCGAGAAGCGCTTCGATATCCTTCATGGTGGTGCTCATGTTCTCGACCTCCTTCTTGTTCTGAAGGCACACGTTCCGTCTCGCGGGTGGCGGACGGATTTTCTGGGGAGTTGTTCCATGCCCGTTCGATTATACAACGAAGAAAGCGATGGCGCGGAAATTTCCGTGGTCCGTGCTAGAATGAGACGTTATGGAATTCATTCGAACCAGTGCTGCGACGTGCGTAAATCCTTTTCGAATGAAGGAAGGTGAACGGACATGTCAAAAAGAACGGTTTTCGTGACTTTTCCCACACAGAGAGAGGTGCGGAGGGTTTTGGAGGAGGAACTCGGTTCTCTCGCCCGACTGGTCTACGTAGAGGACGTTCCCTCCAGGGAACGGATCTCCGTTCTCCAAGAAGTTGAGATCCTGCTACCCTTCTTTCTTTCCGCGGAGTTCTCCCCGGAGGAGCTGGCCTGCCTGGATTCACTCGTCTTCCTGCAGTCCATGCTCGCGGGAGTGGACGACATTCCTTTCGCCGCGATTCCGCAGGAGGTAACCATCTGCAGCAATGGAGGTGCCTGGGCGGACCCTCTCGCGGAACACGCCCTCGGCATGGCCCTGGCGCTTGGAAAACTTCTCTTCTGGAACCACGGCAAGCTTTCCAGGGGTGAATACGATTTTGCCGAGAAAAGCTTCTGGTTCCGGAATTCCGTGTGTGGCATTCTCGGTTTCGGGGGAATCGGCAAAGCCATTGCTGCCCTGGCGCGGCCCATGGGGATGAAAATTCACGTGATCAACCGCAGTGGCGTCTCCGATGCACTGGTGGACTTTCTCGGTTCTCTGGACGATCTGGAGACGATGCTCCGTGTCGCGGACGTGCTCTTCGTGACGATCCCCCTCACGCGAGCCACCAAGGGGCTGCTGGGAAGCCGGGAGCTCTCGTGGATGAAGGACGAGGCGATCCTCGTGAACGTCGCTCGTGGAGACATCATTTCCGAGAAGGCCCTCTTCGAACATATGCGGGACCACTCCCGCTTCAAAGTGGGAATCGACACGTGGTGGAACGAACCTGGGGAGGGGAAGCGTTTTCGTGTCAATTATCCCTTTTTCCGTTTCCCTCATTTCCTCGGTTCGCCCCACAACGCGAACCGGGTGGAGGGAATAAACCCCGTGGCGGCTCGCTTCGCCGCCGCGAATATCGCCCGTTTTCTCCGGGGGGAGGCGCCGAAGGGCGTGGTGGACAGGGAGGAATACCTTTGAAATTCCTTTCCGTCAGGGATGAGAGTTGTGGGAGTTGCAGGGGGTTTGGTAGGGGAAATGGCGGAGTTCGGTGAACCGAATTTCTGTTATGTTCCTCCCGGAATCGGTACGGGACGGTTCGTTTTCGTACGATGAGCGAGAAGTATCGAGAGGAGGAAAGTCCGTGCCCTACAAGATTGTTTTTCTGCGACACGGCGAAAGCGAGTGGAACAAGGAGAACCGTTTCACCGGATGGACCGACGTGGACCTTTCCCCCAGAGGGGTGGAAGAGGCTCACGAGGCGGGGCGTCTTCTGAAGCGAGAGGGCTTCGTTTTCGATGCGGCGTATACCTCGGTGCTCAAGAGGGCGATCCGTACTTTGTGGATAACCCTTGACGAAATGGATCTCATGTGGATCCCTGTCATCCGTTCCTGGCGTCTCAACGAACGCCACTACGGAGCGCTCCAGGGTCTTAACAAGGCCGAAATGGCCTCGCAATACGGCGAGGACCAGGTCCTCCGGTGGCGGCGCAGCTACTCGGTGCGCCCTCCGGAACTCGACGCGGAGGACCCGCGTTTCCCCGGAAAGGATCCCCGGTACGCAGTCCTGTCCCGGGAGGAGCTGCCCTCCGCGGAGTGCCTGAAGGACACGGTGGCGCGCGTTGTTCCCTACTGGGAGGATGTCATTGCCCCGGAGATCCGAAAGGGGGGGCGTCTTTTGATCGCCGCTCACGGCAACAGTCTTCGTGCCCTGGTGAAATATCTCGACCATGTGGGCGACGAGGAGATTGTGGGACTTAACATCCCCACGGGAATCCCTCTGGTATATGAACTGGATGATGAACTGAAGCCCCTCGGGCATTTCTATCTCGGAGACCCCGAAGCAGTGGCGAATGCTGCGGCTGCGGTGGCGAATCAGGGCAAGGCCCGCTGATCTCCAGGAAATACGAGAAAGGAAGCGATTCGATGACGAAGCGGTTGAAGAGCGCACTTCCGTTGTTCCTTCTTTTGATCTTCTTCACTCTTCCTGCGGGAGCGACGGAGGGGCAGCGGCTGGGAGGGTATGAACTGGCTGCACTCCAAGGACCTGAAGTGCTTGCTACGGACACGCTGTTGGGAAAACCCGTGCTCCTCGTCTTCTTCACTCCGAGCTGTCCCTATTGCAAGACTGAGCTGACGGAGCTGAATCACGTCGCGAAAGAGTACGAAGAGAAGGGCGCTCTGATGCTCGCCCTCGCTCCGGGATGGACGCCCCATGAGCCCCTGGAGAAAACCGTGGAATCCTGGGAAGTGACGAACATCCCCGTCTACACCGATGGAAAACCTGGTTTCTTCGATGCCTTCGGTGTGCGGGGTGTCCCCTTTTCCGTGATTTTCGACAAGGAAGGCAACGTTGCCCGGAGTTATTCGGGGCTCGTGGCAACGGAGGAGATACGCAAGGTCTTGGATGAGTTGTTGGAGTAAAAAGAAAGAAAAATAGGGAAAAAGAGTGTAATTTTCGGCAGAGAAGAAAACATCCGTGCGGCGGAGAGGAGTCTCCTCTCCGCCGCACGGATGT
>DIMS01000061.1:0-17467 GCA_002425685.1 Synergistaceae bacterium UBA5560
GACGGTGTCATCACCGTCCCGTTGCCCTTTGCTCTGCGGGGGGTTTCAGTCTTTCTGAAGTGTTTCGATGCGGCTGGCCCGCGTTCCTTCCGCCTCTCCGAGAGCGAGTTCCCGAGCCTTGACGAAGGAGTCCACGGAGAGCCGGACATCCTCCGGGGTGGTGGCCCAGGAACAGACGCTGATGCGGATCACGTCCCGGCCATCCCATTTCGAGCCGCCGCACCAGCAGACCCGGAGTTCCTGCACCTTTCGGAGAATCTCCCGGGTGAGATCGCTGCTTCCGTAGTGCACCAGCACCTGGTTGAAGCACACCTCGTTGCACACCTCGAAATCCCGGTCCCGCAGCTCCGCCGCAAACTGGGCCGCCCGCTCGTGCATGCCCAGGACCATTTCTCCCAGACCTCTTCTGCCCAGGCATTTCAGGGTCGCCCATAATTCGACGATCCGCGCCCGGCGGGACATCTCCGGCGTGGTGAACATGCCGTCCCGGTCTTTTCCCAGCACGATGTAAGCTCCGGACATGTGCAGCGCCGAGACCAGCGCCTCTCTGTCCCGGCAGAGAACGATCCCGCTGTCGTAGGGAGTGTTGAGCGTCTTGTGGGCGTCCACGCTCCAGGAATCGGCTTTTTCCATGCCTCGGGTGAGATGCTTCAGCTCCTCCACAGCGCCGGCCCAGAGACCGAAGGCGCCGTCGATATGCACCCAGGCGTTCGCAGCCCGGGCCTTGTCGCAGAGAATGTCGAAATTGTCGAAGGACCCGGAGTTCACGTTGCCCGCCTGAAGAATGAGGATCGTGCCGTCATCCAGAAGGGGAGCCTTCTCCGGAACGATTCTGCCCTGATCGTCCGACTCCACCCACTCCACGTTCTCCCGGCCGAAGCCGAGGAGGGCGATGGCCTTGTGAACCGTGGAGTGCGCGTGTGTTCCCGCGACGACGCGCACTTTCGGCGCGCCGAAGAGCCCCTTTTCGCCGATGTCCCAACCCCTGCGCTGCAGCACCCTGTACCGGGCGGCGGCCAGACCGGAGAAGGTGGCCATGGAGGTGCCGCTGACGAATCCGGCGACGGTCTCATCGGGAAGCCCGAAGAGTTCGCGGAGCCATTCCTCGACGACGCACTCCAGCTTGGCGGCGATGGGCGAGATCACCTGCATGGCCGTGTTCTGGTCCCAGAAATCCCCCAGGAGTCTTGCGGCGAGACCGGCGGGAACCACACTGCCGTTCACGAAGCCGAAGTACCGTCCCCCCACCTGGGCCACCGTGGCGGGAGAGCCGCAGTGGTGGAGTTTCGCCAGAATTTCCTTCGACGGGGTGAACTCCAGGGGGAGCTTTTCGTCGAAGAGGGCGAGGTTCGACAGGGCTTCTCCGTTGGGAAAGACGTTGCGATCGAAGACGGTGGCAAGATATTCCAGGCCGTAATGCTCGGAAAGGTCGAAGATGCTTCGGTCCCTGATTTCCTCGAACAGTCTGTTCTGAATTTCACGCATGTCCCGGGCCTCCTCCGCAGTGGGTGCGCATGAGAGTCGAGGGCAGTCTAGCACGTGGACCAAGGAGCAGCAAGGCAGCAAACTGACGGGAAGGAGAAATGGAAGCGTTCCGGTGAGCGACATTTCTCCCGGCGATTGCGGGAACTCCGCCGGAGGAAATGTTCACGGGAATGATGTGCGGAATCTCCCGCAAAAGTGAAAGGAGCAGGTCTTTGCGGGAACGAGACGGCTTTCGCCGGATGCGCGACGGCGTGATGCGAAAGTCTGTGCTTTCCCCGTATGGGTCGGGAACGAGGGGGCCTTCGTCGGGTTTGCGGCGGCAGCTCTTGCTGCACCGTGAAGGTGCAGCGACCGGAAGACGTTTCTCCGCGTCGCTCTTCTTTGGGTTTCTTTCGTTTTTGCGCGAAGCATGAGCAAATTGCCGAAAAGCCGCGTTATAATACTGGCAGAACGAAGAAGAGTACCGATGCGCGGGGTGTTGCCGGAAAGACGCATGACGGAGAGAGACGGCGAGGAAAGGGGCGTATCCATGATTTTCGTTCACGGAGAAAGGCCCTGTGGAAGAAAAAACCGGGCGAAGCGATTTTTTGCGGTGCTGTCGGCACTGGTGCTTCTTTTTCCCTTGTGCTCCTCCGCCGCACGGGCCGATCGGACCGTGCGGGTCGGCATCTACGAGAACGAACCAAAGGTGTTCACCTCGTCCTCGGGTGTGCCGTCGGGACTCTTTGTGGACATTCTCGAGAGCATTGCCCGAGAGGAGAAATGGACCCTCGACTACGTGCCGGGGACGTGGCAGGAGGGACTTGGCCGATTGGCCTGGGGGGATATCGACCTTATGCCCGACGTGGCCTATACGAGCGAGCGAGAGCACCTCTTCGCCTTCCACGGCGAACCGGTAGTCTCGGACTGGTTCCAGCTCTTCGCCCGCAAAGGCAGCGGCATTCACTCCATCGTCGATCTGCGGGGAAAGCGCGTCGCGGTGCTCGCCGGGTCCATTCAGCAGGATGCCTTCACCCGGCATGCCACGGCCTTCGACCTGGATGTCCGTCTCGTTCCCTTTTCCCTTTTTGCCGAGGCCTTTCGGGCGGTGCAGGCGGGGAGTGCGGACGCGGTGATCGCGAACCGCTTCAATGGTCCTCTGCTCATGAAGGAATACGGCCTCGAGGACACGGCGGTGGTCTTCAGCCCGACCCGCGTCTATTTTGCCGCGCCGAAGTCGGGAGACGCCGCCCTGCTGGAGGCCATCGACCGCCATCTCGCGCGCCTGAAGAGAGATCCCGGATCGGTCTATTATGATGCGCTCCGTCGCTGGACCTCCGAGGAACTTCCCGGCGCGATTCCCCACTGGCTGAAGGTCACGGGAGGGGCTCTCGCCGCGATATCGCTGGTGGGGTTGGTGGGCATGTGGCTGCTGCAGCGCCTCGTCAACAAGCGCACGAAGGAATTGCGGATTTTCGTGGAGGCCCTGAAACAGGCGGACCGAGAGTGGAAGGCCACCTTCGATTCCGTGGAGGACGCAGTGTGGGTGCTCGATTGCGAAGGGCGCATCGCCCACGCGAACCAGGCCACGACCCGCATCTTCGGAAAGGCTCCCGAGGACGTGACGGGGCGGACGTGCTGGGAGGTGGCGCACGAGACCGACGAGGCGATCCCCGAGTGCCCTCTGAAGGACGCCGCCGCGAAACGCCAGAGCAGAAACGCCACCGTACACACCAAGGATGGCCGTTGGCTCCAGGTGAGCGTCCATCCCGTCTTCGACGAGGAAGGGACCACGAAGGGGTTCATGCATGTCGTCAGCGACGTGACGGAAAAACAGAGGACCGAGGAGGAGCTGGATCGCTACCGCCGCGGGCTGGAGGATCTCGTGCGGCGGCGGACAGAGGAACTTGAAACTGCCAACGCGGACCTGCTCCAGGCGAAACTCGCCGCCGAATCCGCGGATCACCTGAAGTCGGCCTTTCTGGCCACTATGTCCCACGAGCTGCGCACACCTCTCAACTCGATCATCGGCTTCACGGGCATTCTGCTCCAGGGGCTCGCGGGTCCGCTGAACGAGGAGCAGGCGAAACAGCTCCGCATGGTTCAGGGCAGTGCGCGGCACCTGCTTGCCCTGATCAACGACGTGCTGGACATCTCCAAGATCGAGGCGGGAAGAATCGAACTCGCGGAGGAACCCTTCGATCTCCGGGTTGCGGTGGAGCGGGTGGCACAGAGCGTGGCGCCCGCGGCGAAAGAGAAGGGCCTGGAGCTCACCTGCGAGATCGGGGAGGGTGTGGGACGAATCGTCGGGGACCGGCGACGGGTGGAGCAGGTTCTCATGAATCTGCTCAGTAATGCTGTCAAGTTCACCGCCCGGGGAAGCGTGACGGTCACCTGTACACGGGAGGATTCTTCTGCGATCATGAGTGTGAAGGACACGGGCATCGGCATCAGTGCGGAAAATCTGCAGAAGTTGTTCCGCCCCTTTCAGCAGGTCGATTCGGGAAAAACCCGCGAGTACGACGGCACGGGGCTCGGGTTGCACATCAGCAAGCGCCTCGGGGAACTCATGGGAGGTTCCATCTCGGTGGAGAGTACCCCTGGTTCGGGCAGCACCTTCACGTTTCGCATGCCCATACGGGAGGGGGGAGGCGCATGAAGGGCGCGCACGTTCTCGTCATTGAGGATAACGAACAGAATCTCTATCTGATGCGGTTTCTTCTGGAACAGCACGGGTTCGTCGTGTCCGAAGCCGTGGACGGCCCCAGGGGCATCGAAGCGGCACTGCGGGACGTTCCGGACATGATTCTCCTGGACATTCAGCTTCCCCTCATGGACGGGTACGCCGTGGCCCGGGAACTTCGCCGGCACGACGCGCTGCGCGACCTGCCCATCGTGGCCGTCACCTCCTACGCCATGCCCGACGACCGGGGAAAATGCCTTGCTGCGGGGGCGACGGATTACATCGAGAAACCCATCGACCCGGAAAGCTTCGTGGACCGGATACGCGGCCATCTGACGGACCGCAGGGGCCGCGGAAGCGGCATTGCCGAATGAGGAACGCGGAAGGATGAGTTCCGTGAACGTACTGATCGTGGATGACAAACCGGAGAATCTCTATCTGCTCCGGGCGCTGCTCACCGGAAACGGCTTTGCCGTTACCTGCGCCAACGAGGGAGGGGAAGCCCTCCGGGCTGCCCGGTCCTCGCGGCCCGATCTGATCGTCAGCGACATCCTCATGCCCGGCATGGATGGGTTCGCCCTCTGCCGGGAGTGGAAAAAGGATCCGGATCTCCGGACGATCCCCTTCGTGTTCTACACCGCCACCTACACGGATCCCCGGGACGAGAAACTGGCGCTCGACATGGGTGCGGACCGTTTCCTCATCAAGCCCACGGAGCCGGAGGTCTTCATGGAACAGATCCGCTCCCTTCTCGCGGAGTACAAGGCCGCCGAAAAGGTTCAGGTGCGACAGATCCAGGAGCCCGAAGAGACGGTGATGCGGGAGTACAATCAGGTGCTGGTGCGCAAACTCGAGGAGAAGGTGGCCCAGCTCGAGGACACGGTGAAACGGCTCGACGCGAGCGAGCGGGATCTCGAAAGGGCGAACCGCATTCTCCGGACCATCTTCGATTCGGCCCGGGACGGGATTCTCCTTGCGGACGCGGTCTCCCGGCGTTTTCGGGACGCCAACGCCGCCATGTGCGACATGCTCGGCTATTCCCTGGAGGAGCTGCGGGAGCGTACGGTGGAGGACATCCACCCACCGGAGGAGCTCCCTTCGGTTCTCGATGGTTTCGACCGGCTTGTCCGGCGGGAACTTTTTCTCGTCGAGGATGTCCCCATCCGGCGCAGGGACGGAGGCGTGTTCTTCGCGGACGTGCACGCCAGTGTGGTGGATCTTGAGGGGCAGACGTGCCTCATGGGCATCTTCCACGACATCACGGCGCGGAAACGGGCGGAGGAGAAAATATGCGACCTCCTCAGGGAGAAGGAGACCCTCCTGCGGGAGGTGCACCACCGCATCAAGAACAACATGAGTTCCATCACCGGCCTGCTGCGGCTCCAGGCCCAGGCGGAGCCCGATTCTGCGGCGGCCAGGGCGC
Organism: Synergistaceae bacterium UBA5560; assembly: GCA_002425685.1. Taxonomy (GTDB): domain Bacteria; phylum Synergistota; class Synergistia; order Synergistales; family Aminiphilaceae; genus Aminiphilus. The sequence continues at coordinate 5,571 of DIMS01000061.1, forward strand.
TGGAGGAAGCGGCGGATCGAGTGCGGAGCATGGTGGTGCTTTACGACAAGCTCTACCGGAGCGAGTCGATCCGGGACATTTCCCTCAAGGAATATCTGCTCGCGCTGATCGACGACATGTCGCCCGGTTTTCCCGGAAGAACGGACGTGACTGTCGAGACCGCCGTCGAGGACGTGGTCCTGGAGGCGAATCTCGTCTTTCCCCTGGGTATCCTTGTCACGGAGCTGATCACCAACGCGATGAAATATGCTTTTCCCGGAAGGAGTCGGGGGGTCGTCCGGATCTCCGCGGGGCTGAAGGGGAAGAACATCGTCCTCGTCTGCGAGGACGACGGCGTGGGATTGCCCGAGGGCGTGACTCTCGACAACTCCCCGGGCTTCGGATTTCACCTCGTGCGCATGCTGGTGCGGCAGATGAGGGGCACGATTCTGGTGGAACGAAATCCAGGCACGCGTTTTCGCATCGAGTTCGCGATCCGGAGGGAAACACAATGAATGCAGATCATTACGAGGGACATGACGCGGAAAAGACACTCCTGTTGGTGGAGGACGAGGCCATCATCGCCATGGTGGAGGCGCAGATGCTGGAAAGTTTCGGCTACCGCGTCGTCACCGCCCTCTCCGGAGAGGAGGCGGTGGAACTGGTCATGGAAAACGACGCCATCAGCCTTGTTCTGATGGACATCGACCTCGGGAGCGGCATGGATGGAGCCGAGGCGGCCCAGCGCATTCTCGACGTGCGGAATCTCCCCGTCATCTTTCTCACCTCCCACTCGGAGCGGGCCATGGTGGAGAAAGTGCAGGGCATCACGCGGTTCGGGTACGTGATCAAGAGCACCGGAGATTTTGTATTGCGCTCCACCGTCGAAATGGCCTATGAACTTTTCGAGAAACAACGAAGGTCTTCTTGAGCTTTTCCGGCAAGGCCGTATCCTCCTCTTTTTCTTTATCACCTTTCCAGACCCGGGAATCCCTCCCTCCGCTTCGCGGAGAGGTTTCCCTTGTCCCTACGGCCTTTCCACGACTCTTCGCGAAAAGGCCCTTTCTCTTTTTCCCGAACGAAAAAGAGAAACAATGGAAAAGGCCGTGCCGTCGCTCTCTCGGGAGAACCGTCTCTCCACCGGAGGGAAGAGACACGTGTAACATTCTTATAAAAGAAAGGACACATTTCTTGCCAGAACATCCCCATGCACTATAATAAGAAGTCCTCCCTCTTCCTGAGGAGCGTTTGCGCAAAGGAGGAGATCTTGTGAACATGAAAATCCGCGTCATGAAGAGCGGCATCGCCGCCCTCGTCCTGCTGCTCATCGTCACCGCTGTGGGGCCTCTGGGAACGTGGTTTCCCGAGGATTACGGCGATGACTGGAGAGGATTCCTCCTTCCGTCGGAACAGAGTGTCCTTGATCCCCTCGTTCTTCGGAGCCTTTCCACCATGGAGGTTACGGAGCGTCATCTTCGGGAGTGGCACCGGGACTCCCCTCTGGCGGCGCTGCGCCACATCTGGGACATGCATCCGGACACGCAGCGTTCCGTGGCGGCCGTCGCCCGGTACATCCGCAAGCAGAACCGCGCCATCGACGCCCGCACCGCCTGGATCGAGGCGGCGGCCTTCGTCCACTACAGCGACAAGTACGGCGTTCCGCTGGATCTCGCCGTGGCGGTGGGCAACGCGGAGAGCCACTTCAACCCCTCCTCCCGCAGCAACTATGGAGCCATGGGGGTCATGCAGGTCGTGTGGGACATCCACAGTCATCTTCTCCAGGCGAACGGCATCGCCGCACCGGAGGATCTCCACGATCCGGATCGGGGCGTCGCCGCGGGGTGTCTTCTGCTTTCCCGGTACATGCGGGTGTCGGACAACACGCGCAAGGCGCTTCTGCGCTATTCCGGCGGTTCCATCGACACCTACTGGAACAAGATCACCCGAAATCTCTCCAAGATCCGGGAGCACGCGGTGGCCCTGGGGCTCTAGCCCCGAGGCATGTGTTCGGGGCGGAGGTTCTGCCGGGAATCGGAGAGACGGGACACGGTGGCAGCAGAAGAGCGAGCGGTGCGGGAGACCCTTTCAGGGCGACTTCTGCGCCGCTTTTTCGTGTCTCGCTGTGGTCGCGAGGCGGGCTCCGGTGATGGTTTCCGGGAAAACGAGCGCGCCAGGGCTTGCCTGAGAGGGCTTCGGTCGTTACACAATTGAAACTGGATTTTGCGGTGGTTTTGGACGATAAAGGAAGCACTGTGAAAAAGCCGGATGAGCGCCGCAAACGGCCTCCGAACATAATGACAACCTTTTTGCGCAGGCGTGACGCACACGATTGAAGAACGCTGCCGGAGTAAAATCAGCGGCACGGCGGGAAAGCCCGAAGGACTTGAATGCCGAATGGCTCTGCCCCGGAATGCATGCCGAAGAGCGCCCTCGCGGTTTTTATGAGGGTGTCACAAAAGCCGGAGAGTGAAAGGACTGAGTCGCATGAGAAAGACGAAGGTACTGTTCGTGTGCGGGCAGAACACCGCACGCAGCCAGATGGCGGAAGCGTTTCTGAAAGAACTCGGAGGGGATGCCTTCGAGGTGGAGAGCGCCGGTCTCGAGGCCGGCCCCGGCATCAATCCCCTCGCGGTGGAGGTCATGAAGGAGGTCGGCCTGGACATCTCGAACAACGAGGTCACCAAGGTCTTCGATCTCTTTGTGGCGGGGAGGACCTACCACTATGTCATCTCCGTCTGCGACGCCGCGAAGGCGCAGCGCTGCCCCATTTTTCCCGGGATCTGCGAGCGGAGACACTGGCCTTTCGATGATCCCGCCTCTTTCGAGGGAAGCTGGGAGGAGCGCGTCGCCGCCACGAGAAAAGTGCGAGATCAGATCCGGGAGGCCGTGGAGGCCCTCATCGCCGAGGTGAAAGCAGCACAGCCCGCGTCGTCTCGCTGACGCTCCGGCGGTCACATCCGGCGGCGCAGGCCGCCGGATGTGGAGGCGAGGACCCGCACGTCGCCTCCGTCCCAGCGGCTCCGCATCCACTCCGCGCACCGGGCCGCCTCGTCGGGATTCGCAAAGAGAACTCCTCCGGCAGTACCCGAGTGGGCCACCACCACGCCGAAGCCGCGGCATTCCCGCGTGGCGGCCAGAAGAAGGGGCCACTCCTCCCGGGGCATGACCGCCTGCTGGAGCAGGGCCGAAAGGGTCGCGGCGGCGCAGATTTTCCGCACGTCCCCCGCATGGAGCCCGTCCCGGAGGATGGCGTAGGCCCGGCGGTGCCGGTCGGCGCGGTTCCGGACGGCCCGCATGCGGGCCGGATCCTTTCGGTAGTCCTCCGTGTCGAGAGTGCGGCGGGGAAGCAGCGCCGCCGTCCAGAGGGGCGGTGTTTCGGGCAGGCGTTCCACGAGGCGTCCCCGGAGATGGTCCACCAGGGCGAGCCCCCGGAAGACGATGCCGTCCGAGGGTTCGACGGCGCAGCAGAGGGCGAAGTGCTCTTCCTCGGAGAGGTCCTTTTCCGCCAGAAGCGCGCAGGCTCCGAGGATTCCCGCCACGTCCACCGTGGAAGAGCCCAGCCCCAGAGAGGCGGGAAGGGGGTTCTCCAGGATCGCTGCGACGGGACGGTCCAGGGCGAAACGCTCCGCCGCCAGGGCCAGGGCGTGCCGTGCCTTGGGAGGCAGGGTGCTTTCATCGCCGCCGCCCAAGGCACCGGAGCGGACGGACACGCATCCCCACCAGTCCACGCAGTGGCTCACCAGTGCTTCGCCGTCCTCCAGAATCCATCCCTGAATCCATTCCCCCAGTGTCGCCGGAAGGGCGATACGGCTCTCCCGGCTCATAGGTCGAAGACTCCCACCACGGCGGTGTGATCCGAGGGCTTTTCCCAGGCGCGCAGCTCCCGGACGGCGTAGCAGTCGCTGGAGAGCGCCGCCAGTTCCGGCGTGGCCAGGATGTGGTCGATGCGCCAGCCGATGTTCCGCTCCAGGGCGTTCTTGACGCGGTAGTCCCAGAAGGAGAACTCCCCGTCGCCGGGACGGTGTTTGCGGAAGACATCCACGAAGCGGGGGGCGGTGATGTCCGCGAAGAGGTTCCGCAGCGTCTCGTGGAAACACACGTGATCCCGCTTGTTCTCCGGATGCGTCACATCCCGGTCCGTGGGGGCCACGTTGAGGTCTCCCACCCAGAGGAGGTGCCCTTCGGGAACGCCTGCGGCGTCGAAGAGGCGGGCCAGGCGCTCGAGGAAGCCCAGCTTGTAGGGGTAGTCGGGGTGGTCGATGGCCTTGCCCTGGGGGACATAGGTGTTCACGACGCGGAGGCGTGGGCGGGTGGCACTTCCGGGGACGCCCAGCGTCACCCGGAGGATGCGGGGTTCGTCCCCCTCGGAGCCTCCGTCGTCGAAGCCCGCTTCGGCTTCTTCGATGGGCAGCCTGGAGGCGACGGCGACACCGCTGTAGGATTTCTGCCCCCGGAAGGCCACGCCGTAGCCCAGATCCTCGAAGAAAGCCTGGGGAAAGTCCTCGTCCACGACTTTCGTCTCCTGGAGACAGAGCACATCCACACTGGTATCATGAAGCCACCGTTCCAGCACGGGAAGACGGGATCTGATGGAATTCACGTTGAAGGTGGCCACACGGAGAAGGGACACCAACACCACCATCCTTCCTGAAGATCGGGGACCTTGGATCCCTTTGTACATCGCAGGAACATTGTAGGCGTTTCGAACCTCTTGGGCAAAGGGGGACTTTTTGCTGTGGCTTCTCGGGAAGGAACAACGTTCCGCACGGGGCGCATCCTTCTTTTCCTCTTCGGTTGCGTCGTCGTCGCGGGAATCGTCGGATTCAGATACCTTGCGGATCTTTCCTGGGTGGATGCGCTGTTTTACACCTTCACCACGCTCACTACCGTGGGGTTCGAGGCGCCACCGAACCTTTCAGAGGAGGGGAAGCTCTTCACGGTGCTCCTCCTGGTGGTGGGGATCGGCATTGCGGGGTACGCCGTGGCGTTCTTCTCCCAGAATGTGGTTGTGTCGGGGCTTCTCACTGCCCTTGGGAAACGGAGGGACAAGCGCGTGGAAGCGATGCGGGAACACTGGATCATCTGCGGACTGGGCAGGGTGGGGCGGAACGTGGCGGAGATCGTCTCCCGGGAGGAAGCACCCTTCGTTGGAATCGACCGGGACGAAGCCCTGGCGGAGGCGGCGCGTCGCCAGGGATGGATGGTTCTCGTGGGCGATGCCCGGGAGGAGGAAATTCTCGAAGCGGCGGGGATAACACGCGCCGCGGGGCTCATCGTGGCCCTCGACAGTGACGCGGACAACGTGTACGTGCTCCTCACGGCCCGTTCCCTCAACAAGAATCTCCGCATCATTGCGAGAGCGCAGGACACCCAGTCCGTGAACGTTCTCTACCGCGCCGGAGCGGACAAAGTGCTCAACCCCCTTCTTGCCGGCGCCGCAGCGATGGCCCGGGCGGCGCTCAAGCCCGCCGTGGCGGATTTTCTCGAAATGGCGAGCATCTCCAAGCAGCTCCAGCTCGAATTCGACGCGGTGCGTCTCGCCTCGGACAACCCTCTCGTGGGAACCTCTCTCCAGGAATCGCCCCTCAAATCCAGGTACAACCTGCTGGTGGTGGCCGTAAAGGCCCACGGTGGCGAGGTGCTCTACAATCCCCCCGGAACGACGGTGCTCGCTTCCGGGGACGAGCTGATTCTCCTCGGCGAGCGGGAGAAGATCGCCTCGTTCCGCAAGGAACTGTGCACTCCCGTTCTTGTCAAGGAAGCCGCTCCGCTTTCCATGACCAGGAAGTAGACGAAGGGAAGGGTGGAAGGGCGGAACTCCTCGGCGACGTGTCTCTCCGGGAGACAACAAAANNGCCGCCCTTTTCGGGCGGCCCCTCCGCGTTTCGCTCTTTCGAGCGTTGTCTCGGCCTTTTGGAAACCTATTCCTCCACGGCGACGGGAACGGAACTTTCCCACATGCCATGGATGTTGCAGTACGATGCGGCGAGGAGCATGCCGGACTTCTTCAGCTTGATCCGGAAGCTTGCCACGGGATCCGTGTAGGCCGGGCCCTGGTTGGCTCCTTCCGTGGATTCCCCGTGGGCGTTGAACTCCACGAGGCCAAGATCGTAGACGAACTTGCCTCCCTCGGGCTTGAAGGCGAGGCGAATCCAGCGAATGTGGTGTTCCGTCGTGTGGGGATGGGGAATCTCCTTGCCCACGCTCACCGTGACGGTCATGGCTTCTCCCGCCTTGACCTTTTCAGGGGCCTCGATGACGGGAACATGCTTTTCACCCTTCCAATCTCCGCTCTGCATCACATCGGCGAACTTCACGGGTGGGTCCCTCCTCTTTGAAACGGATTTAGGTATTGCCCCCCTATTATCGCGCTGACACGGAGATTGTCAAACCCCCCGACAGTTTCCCAAATCCCGGCGGTTTCCTCGGGCGTCTCTTCCGTGCGGCGGGTAGGTGAACGGCCGGGGTTGTTTCATCCACCCGGAACACTCCGGAAAGTTTTTTTCCGGACGAACCCGTGAACGGGTCCGCGTCGGAGGCGCGCCCGAAAGGGGTGCTCCGCCGGTCCGCCCATGTGTCGGGTGTCGCCGGGCTTCAGGGGCGGCCCGATTCCCTGGCGATGGCGAGGATGTCCGTCAGCAGGGCCTGCCCTGTCTCCGTCCGCCCTGCTCCGGGGCCGACGATGGTCACGTCCCCCATGTTGTCCGTGGTGAGCGTCAGGGCGTTGGTGGCGCCGACAACGCCCGCCAGGGGATGGTTTCCCGGCAGCTCTCTGGGGGAGACGCTTCCTTTGAGAACTCCTCCGTCTCGGGTGAGTTCGCCCAGAAGCTTGATTCGCTTTCCTGCGGCGAGGGCCTTTTTCACCTGATCGGCGGTGACGCCGGAGATGCCCCGGCGTTCCACGTTGGTCACGGGAAGGGGAGTCTCCATCAGGAGCGATGCCAGCAGAGAGATCTTCACCGCCGCATCCCATCCCTCCACGTCCGCCGTGGGATCCGCCTCGGCGTAGCCGAGCTTCTGTGCCTCCGCGAGGGCCTCGCCGTAGTCCATACCTTCCTCCATGCGGGTGAGGATGAAATTCGTGGTGCCGTTCACGATACCGGCAACACCCAGAACATCGCATCCCGCAAGGGCTTCCCGGGCCAGATTGATCACCGGTGTGCCGCTCAGGACGGTCCCCTCGTAGCGGAAACGCACGCCTTTTTCGGCGGCGAGAGTCTCCAGCTCTTTCATGGCCACCGAGAGGGGACCTTTGTTGGTGGTCACCACGTGGCTTCCCGCCGTCAGGGCCTCCCGGATGTGGGTGAGTCCGGGCTCGCCGGTCTCGAGGTTCGTGGGAGTGATCTCCGCCACGATGTCGGCGCCGCAGGTTCGGAGACATTCGATGACGCTCTTTTCCGAGCGCCTCGGATGCTCCCGGAGGTGTCCCTTTCGGGCCATTTCGTCCAGGAGAGCCGCGAGGTCGAGCCCTGCGGGATCACAGACCACCTCGTCCGGCCTCGTGGCCGCGAAGACAACGGAACAATCGAAGCCGAAGCGTCGCCGGAGCGTGTCCTTCTTCTCCAGGAGGATTCGGGCGAGTCCCTGTCCTACGTTGCCGAAGCCAACAAATCCGAGTGTCCACATCTTTCTTCCACCGCCTTCGGTAAGGCTGCCCCTTGTCTTCGTTCTTTACGGAACATACCGCTCCACAGGAGAGGAATTGTCCGAGAGGGGGCGCACTTTCGTTTCGGTGAACTCTACTTGATCGGACTTTTTCCGTCAAGGACAAAGAGGGCGGATTGTGGCGAGACAGGGATAATGTCATCCTTAAAACGGGACATGAGGGATGAACAGCATAGAGTATCCATGACACCTGGGGTGACTGCGTTCATGAAGGCAAAGGAGATACGGCGGTCAGGAGTGGCGGAACAGGTTGTCGCAGGGACATTGACGGTACGGAGATGGTACGGAAAATGTCCGTTGCCCCGATCGCGAACGTCGTCGGGTTTTTCTGCTCGAGCGACCCTGCGGGGAGGACGGCGTTTTCGGCGGTACAACTGGACAAGGCCGCCTCCAAGAGGTACCGTCGATGTCGTTGCCGGCGGATCGGGCGTGCGGTTTCCATGCCGCCCGGTGTGTCTGTCGGCGCAGGCGGGACCTGTACGCGAAGGGAGACATGAACGGCATGGACGTGCTTTATCGACTGATTCCCGGGGCAATTTGCGAAGAGGTGGAAGAGGGAGTGCGGATTTCTCTTCCCGGTGCGTTTCCGGGGTGGTTTCTTCTCCGGAAGGAGGCGCGGGGCGGCGCTGTTTCCAGGGTGGTGCGGCGGCTGCAGGAGGAATGGACGGACGAGGCGACGCTGAAGGCGTTCTTTGCGTCCGAAGGCACTCCACCCGACGAAGGGGGTGTGGCGCTTCTTCTGAAGGAAATGTCCGGAAGCGGCATTCTCGTCGCCCGGGTCGCCGAAAAAAGCGCGCCGCTTTTCTCCGTCCTGCCCGCGCCGGGAACGGAAGCCTTCCTCCCTCTTGATGAGGGAAGGGAAAGTGCCCGCCTGAGCCGCTTCGCTCTTCTCCGGAATGCGTCGGAGGGCCTGCTCCTGGAGAGTCCGCTTTCTCCCCATAGGATCGTGGTGCACGATCCTTTCCTGGCGGGCCTGCTCTCCCGGCTCTGCGGTGACGGCGAGGAGGCTCTCACCACCGGCGGTGAGGGAACGGAAGAGGCACAGATCGCGTTTCTCTCTCTTCTCCATCGCCTGGGGTTTGTGGAGCGCGGGGCGGGCGGAACGGTTCCGGAAGCGTTGCCCTTCTGGGAATTTCAGGACCTGCTTTTCTTCTCCCGTACCACGCCTGGTCGTGGTACCGTCTACGTGGGAAAACGCGTGAAGACGCCGGAAGGACTTTCCTTTCCGCCGGCACTGCGCGCCCCCGTTTCGAAGGAGTGCGTTCCGCTTCCCCTGCCCTCGGAGGAAGCCCTTCGGCTGCTCGCCCGTCCTTTCGGGGATGTTCTGGAAGCCCGCCGATCCCGACGGACCTTCCGACAGGATCCACTTCCCCTCGCTCTTTTCGGCGCGTTTCTCCACGCCGCGGCGCGGGTGCGGACAATCGAAAAGGACATGTCCCTGGCGGAGCGGCTGGCCCTGGCCCGGCGCGACGACAACGGGAACGGGGGAAACGTGGAGGTGCCGGGTCCCGAGGACCTGGCGCTCCGACCCTTTCCTTCCGGTGGGGGGCTTCACCCTCTGGAGCTCTATCTGACGGTCCGCCGGGTGGAGGGACTTCCTCCCGGAACCTATCGCTACGATCCCGCAGGGCATCTTCTGGAGAGAATCATCGGAGACAGAAATGCCACGGAGCGTCTTCTCGAGGAGAACCCCTACGTCTTTCCGGGAACGCCCGAGGCTGCAGCGGACCTGCCGACGCCCCATGTGACGCTGTACATCGCCGCCCGCATCGGCAGGACCGCCTGGAAGTACGAGGGCGCGATCTTCCGCCTGATTCTCCAGGATCTGGGGTGTCTTTGCCAGACCCTCTGTCTCACGGCGGAGGCGCTTTCCCTCGCGTCCTGCATCGTCGGCGCCGTATTCGAACCCCTCGTCTCGAGCGCATTCGGCACGAATTGGAGAGAGGAGCCCTTCGTCGGCGCCGTAACGCTGGGGCTCCCCGGAGAGACGGGGCTGTAGGGCCGGAGGCGGGGTTTTTTCCGGCGCATGTCCGGCGCCGGGGTATCTCCGTGAGGAGGGCCGGAGACAATCTCCGGCCCTCCTCACGTGCGGCACTTTCCCGTCAGGAGTTGTGCCCTGTCCCCGGCGTTTCCTCCTCCATCCGATCCTCCATCCGAACGCGCACAGCGGAGTGAGAAGCGGCAGTAAGAGGAAACGGGTGGGTTGCGCTTCCCCTCGCGTCGCCGATATTCCTATTGCAGCTTCCGTCGCACGACCGCAACGAGCGGCAGCGCAATCAGCAGCGTGAACGCGCCGAGTCCCGCCGAGCCGCCGACGCTGCACCCGCCGGAGCCGCCGCCCGAGTCGGACGTCGGTGCGACGGCGCGGACCGAGCAGACCCGGAAGGTCACGACGCCGGGGTCGGGATTCAGGTCGTAGGAGGCGTTGTCGGTCACCACGTTGCGCCAGGTCATGAGTCCCTCGCCCTCTTCGTAGAAATCCGGAGGTGTCACGCCCTTGGGCAGGTTCTGTCCGGGCTTGATCTCGAACTGCACGCCCCGTCCAGGGTTCTCGTACCCCGTTCCATCGGCCTTGAAGAAGAGTGAGTAGTAGCGGACGCTCTCCGGCCACGACGCCGTGTACTCCACGGCGAGATCCTGACTCTCGATGGCCACGTCCTCGAAGGTGTTCGCGTAGTAGAGGGACATTTCCGCACCCGAAGGTGTCCGCCCGAGATCCTCGGTGAATATTTCCGCGACGGACTCGAAGAGAGCGCTTCCGGAGTCCGCCAGTTCACGCTCCACTTGTGCGACGTCATCGTCGCCCTCGATCGAACGCGGTTCGGGCTCCGTCTCGCCCGAATATCCTGCAAACGCCGTCGCCGAACTGTTCGGCGCGTTCCCGATCACGCAGTATTTGTCGGCGGAGTAGGCACCGTACATCTGGTCGGGCGTATTGCCGTACACGTTGACCCTGAAGAGCTTCGTCCCGACGCACACGTACATTCCGCCGCCGGACCGCCTCGCGGTGTTTCCCGTCACTGTCGACGAGTACATGTTCAGCGTTCCGTGGTTCTCGACCCCGCCGCCGTAGTCGGCGGTGTTTCCCGTTATCGTGCAGTTCTTGATGGTCGCGGTTCCCCACGTGGCGATTCCGCCGCCGTCATGGGTCATGAACGTGGAGGTGTTGTTGGATACCGTACAGTTCTCCATCGTGAGCGTGCGGTTGTTGGCGACGCCCCCTCCGGCATAGGAGCAGGTGTTGCTCTCGATGGTGCAGTTTTTCATCGTCAGCGTCCCCTCGTTCCAGACGCCTCCCGATGATGACGCCGAGTTGTTCCTCACGATGCACTCGTTCATCTGGAGCGTTCCGGCGTTCGCGACGCCGCCGCCGTAGGAGCCCTTCCCTCCCGAAATAGTCAGCTTCGAAAGGCCGACGCTCTTTCCCGACGGAATGCTGAAGACGCAGCCCGATCCCGTCTGCGTGATCGCCGCCGGTCCGATAAGAACGAGGCTCTTGCCAAACGTCAGCGTCGAGGTCAGATTCACGGCTGTCCCGGCGCCCGAAAAGACGATGATGTCCGCCTCCGCCGCGTTTTTCATCCAGTAGCGCAATGTTCCTTCCGTCGTCTCGGAATCCTCCGATTTCGTGACCGTGCGCACTGTCACTGCGTCGGCGGGGATTATTCCCGCCCCGAAAAGCACCCCAACCGCAAGGCCGAATCCGACCAGACACCGCACGCGCCTTCTCCATCCCGTACAAAACTCCATAAAACCCAACCCCCCTCGTTTCAGTTTGAGAAACGCTCGCAACGGGCGTTGCCTATCCTGTTCGTTCGTGAATACGTGGATCCGTCGTTCACTGCCGATGATGCACCCTGACACAATGACAGAGTCAAGAGAAATCGTGATCTTACCGATTCCGGGAGATGGAACGCTCCGCGGACGGCACCGGAGGACTTATTCACGGCTCCGCCCGTGTTTTTGCGTTCTGCTCCGTTATTTCCGGATGGAGTCTTTCAAGCGTGCGAACGCACACAGCGGCAGGGCGAACAAGAGAGCCACCGGCGCGAAGCCCGCATTTCCAGCCGTATTACAGCCGCCGCCGCCCTTGTCGCCGACCGATTCGGCCGCGCGGACCGANNNNACCCGGAAGGTCACGACGCCGGCAGTCGGGTTCAGGTCGTACGATCCGCCGTCCGTCACGATGTTTTTCCACGTCATGAGTCCTTCGCCCGGGACGTAGAAGTCCGGCGGCGTCACGCCGTCCGGCA
>DIMS01000061.1:17581-19050 GCA_002425685.1 Synergistaceae bacterium UBA5560
ACCGCACGTTCTCCGGCCACGACGCCGTGTATTCCACCGAGAGATCCGCGCTCGTCAGGGCCACGTCCTCGAAGGTGTTCGCGTCGTAGAGCGTCGCCGCCATGTCCGAGAGCGAGGCCGATTTTTCGGGAACCGTCTTCCCGAGGTCGGCCGCGAGCGCCTGTTCGATCACGCCGTACAGCCCGCTCTTTGGATTCGCGAGGGCGGTCTTCACTTCCGCGACGTCCGTGTCCCCGACGATTGATCGCGGTTGCGGTTCCGTGTCGCCGGAGTACCCCGAGAATGCCGTCGCGCTCGTGTTCGGCGCGCTTCCGATCGTGCACGTGCTGTCGGCCGAATAGGTCGCGTCGTACGCGCAGCGGATGTTGTCGGGGCTGTTTCCGTACACCGCGCAGTGATCCGTCAACGTCGTCGTGGCATAGGTGCTCAGGTACATCCCTCCGCCGAGACCGCTGTTGCCGTTGTTGCGGATCGTCGTCCGGGCCATCGTGAGCGTTCCCTTGACGCCGTTGTAGATTCCGCCCGAATTTCCGTTGGAGCACGTGTTGTTCTCGACGACGCAGTCGGTCATCGTCAGCGAGACGTTCCAGGATCCCATGGCGGAGTTTCCGATCCCTCCCGCCTTGCTGCTTCCGGTCGCCGTATTGTTGCTGATCGTGCAACCCTGGAGAACGAGATTTTTGAAATTCTGGATGCCTCCGCCGCCCGTGTTTCCCGTCACGGTGCAGTTCGTCATCGTGAGGTCGGCGTAGGAGTACACTCCGGCGCCAAATGTTCCGCTTCCGGTTCCGAGGTTCCCCCCGGTGATCGTCAGGTTCTTCAGCGTGCAATTTCCCGTTACGTAGAGCACCCGCTCACCCGCCGTCGTCTGTCTGATCGTGACGGGCCCCTCGATCGTCAACGCCTTGTTGACGAAGAGATAAGCGGTCAGTGACACCGTCGACACCGAGGGGTGGAAGATGATGCGGTCGCCGTCGGCGGCTCCGGCTATCGTGCTCCGGAGCGATCCCGCCCGCCCGTCGTCGCCGTCGTAGCTCACCATCCAGTTCGTCGCCTCGCCCATTCCGCAGGCGAAGAAGAGCAGCGTTACAAGAACGAACAGTGATCCCGCAATTCCGAACATTCCTTTCGGACGTTTCCATATTCCCGTTTCGTTACGCATGGTTTCCTCCATCCTCCCTTTTGTTCTCCATCTGTCTGCGCCGACCGCCGGCGTTTTTTCCGGCACTCTGAAAAAGGAGAGGCGCCGCGGCGATGAAAGTGTCCGCATCGACGGACGCGATTCCACGCGCGTCGGACACTCTATTTCCTCCCGCTTCGTCCGAAGCGCATCGCACGAAAGAACGGCACCGCGAGGGGAAGCGCGAGCAGCAGAGCCACCGGCGCGAAGCCCGCATTTCCAGCCGTATTGCAGCCGCCGCCGCCCTTGTCGCCGGCCGATTCGGCCGCGCGGACCGAGCAGACCCGGA
>DIMS01000032.1 GCA_002425685.1 Synergistaceae bacterium UBA5560
CATTACGAACTCATCAAGGTGCTCACCGGTCGGGGAACCTACTTCTTCGACTACGGCAATTCCTTCATGCGGGCCGTCTTCGACGCGGGAGTGAAGGAGATCTGCCGGAACGGCGAGAACACCTATGAGGGATTTGTCTGGCCCTCCTACGTGGAGGACATCATGGGGCCGGTTCTCTTCGACTACGGCTACGGTCCCTTCCGCTGGGTCTGCCTGAGCGGCAACCCCGAGGACCTTCGCAGAACCGATCGGGCCGCCATGGAGTGCATCGATCCGGACCGGCGCGCCCAGGACTACGACAACTGGGTATGGATCCGCGATGCCGAGAAGAACCGCCTTGTCGTGGGAACTCAGGCCCGCATTCTCTACCAGGACGCGGAGGGGCGGACGAAGATCGCCCTGAAGTTCAACGAGATGGTCCGCAACGGGGAGATCGGTCCCGTCATGCTGGGGAGAGATCATCACGATGTCTCCGGCACCGACTCTCCCTACCGCGAGACCTCCAGCGTCAAGGACGGCAGCAACATCTGCGCCGACATGGCCGTGCAGTGTTTCGCCGGCAACGCCGCAAGGGGTATGACGCTCTGCGCGCTCCACAACGGCGGCGGCGTAGGCATCGGAAAGGCCATCAACGGAGGATTCGGCATGCTCCTCGACGGCTCGGAACGGGCCGACCGGATCCTGCGTTCCGCCATGATGTGGGACGTGCTGGGTGGCGTTGCCCGCAGGGCCTGGGCCCGCTGCGAGCACGCGGAAGAGGTGGGGCGCGAGGTGAACGCCAAGTACGAGGGAAGCTACCACATCACCCTCCCCTACCGCGTGGCGGATGAGCTTGTGGCCCGCGCCATGGAAGGCATCGAGAAAAGGTAGCGGCGTGCCGGAGATCCCGGTACGCCGGAAGAAGTCCGCAGCAGTCACGAGAACGCCGGAGTCCGTTCTTTCGGGCTCCGGCGTTCTCTGTCGATCCGGAAAGGGTTTGCTCTCCCGGAAGGATGCCGCGTCATCTTTGCTCCGATTGTCCGCCCCGCTGTTTTGCCTGTTTTGTTTCTCCCCCGCATTGTATGTACGGTTTTCGGAAATGGGTTTCCTCTATGGCAGAACGTCGATGATTCCCGAGACCATGCCCATCCAGCAACTGAACTTATAGCGCCCCGGCTTTTCCGGGGTAAACTCCGCCACCGCCGTGCCTCCCCGGACGAGGGGGAGCGTTCCGTTGAAGAGCCCCCTGGCCATGACGGCGTTGGTGCAGCCGCTGAATCCACCGTCCGTGATCTCCCAGCGCACGGGGACGCCCGCCTTCACCTGGAAGACGTTCGGCGTGTAGCTTCGGGCTCCGGCGGCCATGATGATGCGCTGTACCGCCTGAATCGCCTGGGGAGGTGGCGTCTCGGAGCGGCGTGGCGCACCCGTCGGTGCGAGCCCTCCGGTGACGGGACTTCCGCCCGGCGCCGCATCGGCGGTGCAGCATGAGCTGCCCTGAGAGGCTGCGCCGGGTTCCGCGACGGAACAGCAGGCGCCGCCGAACCCCGCATCGCTCGGAAAGCGTCCGCTCGGGGGAGAGGGCGCAGGAGCTTCGGGTTCCACGGTGCAGCAGGTACTTCCCGTGATCCCCGCGTCGTTCGGGAAGCGCGATGCGGGAGTTGCCTGGGATGTCGCCGGAGCCTCCGGAGAGAGGGCCACGGCGGAGGCCTGTTCCGGTGCGGTGCGGAAGAAGGGCAGATCGCTTAAGGAGGGCATGCCCAGGACATTGAGCTGGGCGTTCACGTTGTAGAGCGCCGCCATGAGGACGAGCGCTCCCGCGATGCGCCCCGCGAGTCGGGAGAAGCGCGGATGCGTCAGAAAGCGTGTTCCGGCGATGCCGATGGCCAGCAGGGAGGGCGCCGTTCCGAGGGCGAAGGCGAGCATGACCAGGGCTCCCCGGAGCGGGTCGCCCGACAAAAGCGCCACGCCCTGGACGGTGATGGAGAAGCCGCAGGGAAGGAGCACCGTGGAGGCGCCGAGGAGAAAGGGTGTCCGGGTGCCCTTTTTCTCTCGGGATGTTCCCCCTCCCGGAAAGAGGACGCGGAGCCGTTCCGCGTCGGGAACGCCGAGCATCTGGAGCCCCAGAGCCGCCATGACGAAGGAGACGGCGAAGACCAGAAGCGCTGCGGCGGGAGCGGAGATCCGGAAGGCACTTCCCAGCGATCCGAGAAGTGCCCCCGCCGCGCCGTAGGCGACGAGGCGGCCGAGGTTGAAGGACAGACACGATTTTCCGCTTCCGTCGGTCCCCCAGGAGCGGGAGAAGGAGAGCACCAGCCCTCCCACGAGAGCGGCGCAGCTCGAAATGCCCGCGAGCAGGCCGAAGAGGACGAAGGCGGGAAGCGCCGACGACGTGTCCACGAGGACGAGATGAAGGATGCCGCTGTGCTCCAGAAAAAGAAAGAACGCAGCCGCGAGGAGGACCGTCCCTCCGGCGAGGGCGAACTCCCGGAGGCGCCCCCCCGCGTCGTCGAAGGGCGTTTCGGCGAAGAGGTACCCTTGGTCGGCGAAGAGTTCTCCGAGTTTCTCCGGGGAGAGGACGTGCCGTGTCCCCGTTTCCGAAGGGTCCTGCGGCGACGCCCCGCCGCTTTCGCGGGTTCCGGAAGCCGTCGCGTGCTCCGGCTTCGCGAAGATGATCGTTACCGTTCCCTCTGCCAGAGAGGCGCGCACGTGCCGCACACCGGGCAGTTCGCCGATCCGTTCCGTCACGAGGGCTTCGCAGGCGGGGCAGTGCAT
>DIMS01000049.1 GCA_002425685.1 Synergistaceae bacterium UBA5560
GCCGCCCTCCCTGGCGGCGCTGCGACTCTCCGGGGCGTCCTGCCCCTCCGTCCCCTGCGGTCTCTCGCTTCCACTCGCACGCGGGCCAAAGGGCCTTGGCGGCCTTACCCTCTCCTGCCTTGGTGGCGCGGCATTCCGGAGAGGGTGCGAAGAAGATCTCCCCGCCTGGGCGATATGGCGTTCCTTCAGAGGCTCGCAGAGGCTCTTTCTCTCTCGGTGGCGCGGCATTCCGGAGAGGATGCGAAGAAGATCTTCTCTTCTGGGCGGCACGGCGTTTCTCCAGAGGCCCGCAGACGAAGCGTCTAGGAAAGAACGCCGGGATCGGTGGCCTTCCTGAGGGCCTGGTCCAGGTCTTCGAGAAGATCCCGGGGATCTTCCAAACCGATGGAGAGGCGGATGGTATCCTCCCGTACTCCCGCTGCGGCAAGTTGGGCGCTGTCGAGTTGCGAATGGGTGGTGCTGGCGGGATGGATCACCAGCGAACGGGCGTCGCCTACATTTGCCACCAGGGAGAAGAGACGAACGGCGTCGATGAAGCGTCGTCCCGCTTCCAATCCCCCCTTGACGCCGAAGGTGAAGATCGACCCTGCTCCCTTGGGGAGGTACTTTTCTGCCAGTGACGCATCGGGATGGGAGGAAAGCCCCGGATAGTTCACCCAGGCGACGGCAGGGTGCCGTTCCAGGAACCGGGCCACGGCGAGCGCGTTGCTGCAATGGCGCTCCATGCGGAGCGGGAGTGTCTCGATCCCCTGAAGAATGAGAAAACTGTTGAACGGACTCAGGCAGGCGCCGAAATCCCTCAGGACCTGCGTGCGGAGTCGTGCCGCAAAGGCCGCTGCGCCGAAGGTTTCGGTATAGCGCAGATCATGGTAGCTCGGGTCGGGTTCGGAGAGGGAGGGAAACCGTCCGTTGCCCCAGTCGAAACGGCCGCCGTCCACCACAATGCCCGCCATGGAGGTTCCGTGTCCGCCGAGGAATTTCGTGGCGGAATGGAGCACGATGTTCGCGCCCCATTCGAGAGAGCGGCAGAGGCAGGGGGGGGCGAAGGTGGCGTCCACGACGAGAGGAACGCCGCATTCGGCGGCGATGCCGCCCACGGCCTGAATGTCCAGTACCTGCGCGTCGGGATTGCCGATGACCTCGCCGTAGAAGGCTTTTGTCCTCCGGGTTACGGCTTTTCGGAAATTTTCCGGGTTCCGGGAGTCGACGAACGTAACGGTGATGCCGTATCGCGGAAGCGTGGCGGCAAAGAGGTTCGCCGTTCCGCCGTAGAGGGCAGAAGAGGAGACGATCTCGTCGCCCGCGCCCGCGATATTCAGGATGGCGCCGCTCACGGCGGCGTGTCCCGAGGCGAAGGCCACCGCCGCAACGCCGCCTTCCAGTGCCGCCATGCGTTTTTCCAGCACTTCCGTGGTGGGGTTGCCGATGCGGGTGTAGATATTTCCCTCCTCTTCGAGGGCGAAAAGGCTTGCCGCGTGGGCGGCATTCTTGAATCGATACGCCGTGGTCTGATAAATAGGCACTGTGCGGGAGAGTGTCGCCGCATCGGGTTCGTATCCGGCGTGGATGGCCAGGGAATCAAAACGGAGTGTTCCAGGAAGACCGTCGTCTCGGGACATGTTTTTCGCCTCCTCGGTGTTGTTGAACCGATTGTTTCCTGTTGCAATGTCACTCTATCCGGAGTGGCGAAAAAACACAATGAGAGGACAGATCCGCCGCATCGCCGGAGTTCCTGGTGACGAGCATTTTAGGAGGGGAGTGCTCATGAATTTAGCGAAGGGGTTTTTACGGGAGAGAACCTCGTGGGCCGAACAAGCGGAATTCCTTGTGGGGGTGAGATGACGGCGGACAAGGGATGGTCTTCGAAGATCCTTTGGCCCGCGTGCGAGCGGAAGCGAGAGACCGCAGGGGACGGAGGGGCAGGACGCCCCGGAGAGTCGCAGCGCCGCCAGGGAGGGCGGCTCTGCGACGGTCCCCGGAGGGCCGAAGCGGACGCGAGCGGTCCGTAAGCGGGCTCAAGGTCTGAGAAGAGCACCCGCCGTCCCGCCGGTGGGGCGAAACGACACTTTCTTCGTGCAGGAATCGCATGTTCGCCCGGAGGTTGGAGGCGCCATTGTGTGGAATGCCCGGAACACCACGGACGACCGTAAGCACCCGTCGTCCCGCCGGGAGGGCGAAACGAAACTTTCTTCGTGCAGAAATCGCATGTTCTCCCGGAGGTTGGAGGCGCCATTGTGCGGAATGCCCGGAACACCCCGGACGGCCGTAAGCACCCGCCGTCCGCCGGGAGGGCGCAATGTGGGGAATTGGCGACTTCAGCCGTGGTGCTGTGTTTCCTGTTCCTGCTTGAGGCGACTCTTCAGATCCTCGCCGCGCAGCGCATAATAGGTCCGTTCGGCCATGTTCGTGGCGTGGTCTCCGATGCGGGCCAGATGGTGGGTGATCCACAGGAGCCCCGCCGCACCCCGGAGAGACGTCGCGTCGCCTCCGAAACGGGTTGCCATGAGAAAAAACAGTTCCTCCGAGACCATCTCCTTCAGTCTGTCCAGTTCGGCGTCGCGGCGACACACCTCCTCCGCGAGGGATGAATCTCCCTCGCGAGCGGCCTTGAGTGCGTCCCGAACCATGGCGACACAGATGTCCTTCATCCGGGGGATGTCCACCAGCGGCTTCACCAGAGGTGCCCGGTTCAGGACCTTGGCCTTTTCCGCGATGTTCACCGCCTGGTCGCCGATGCGCTCCAGATCGGCAATGCTCTTGAGCACCGCGAAGACGAAGCGCAGATCCTCCCGAACGGGTTGTCTGAGTGCGATCGAGGCGAGACACTCCTGATCGATGCGATGTTCCAGCTCGTCCACCGCGTCATCGCCGGAGATCACCTTGTCGCACCGCGCATCGTCCTGCGCCTGAAGCGCGTGCACCGCCTCCTCCACCGCAGTGACGGCCAACTCCCCCATCTCCGCCACCAGGGCGAGGATGCGCTCCCGGTCCGCTCCGTAGAGCAAAGATTCCACCTGTGCCATCGGATCGTTTCGCATCTCTCGCCTCTCCATGGAACATCCCTCCCGCTCCATTTCCGTTCTGCGACGGGCCATCGGGAAAAACTTTCTCCGTCCAGTGCTGTCCCGGCCTCACCGGCGCGTCGCACCCGGAGCGCACGCATAAATACCCCCCTTGGAGAGCCCGGAACGGCGAGGTGTTGGGGAAACGCTGTCCGAACGTTCTCAGAGAGGTTCGTTTTCTCCGTTCTTCCGGCTCGGAAGACGTTCTTCGTTCTGTTCCGCCCTGGCCACCTGCGTCGCCGATCCGGCGATCCGTCCCGCAAGAAAAAGATACTCCAGAAGCGCCGTCGTTTCTCCCGCCGTGCCCTGTTCCCTGCCCGCCAGGGAGCGGCGGAGCAGTTCCGCCTGTTTCTCCAGTGCTTCCTTCTGTCCTTGGGCTTCTCTGGACGAAGCGGTGTCGCCCAGCACGAAGGCGCGGAGAGAGAGGCGCAGCACATCCTGAAGCAGTTCCTCCAGTTTTCTCCATCGGGCGTCCTCGGAGAGCATGGGGCGCAGAGGGGCGAAAGAGCCCTGCCAGAAGAGAAAGAACCCTTGGGCGAGCAGGTCCGTCAATCCCTTGAGGGCGATCATGGCGTAGGAGGTGCGGGCCTGGTCGGCGAGGAGCCCCGCATCGTTTCCGGGGGAGGCGACGCGGAAGGTGTAATCCAGGCAGGTTTCTCCCAGGGCTGTGACGCCTTCCCGGAGCTGCAGGACCTCCTTTCGGGCCGGTCCGTCCCGAAAGAGGAGCAGGGAGAATCCCTCCAGGGCGCTCGCCAGGCGAGTCATCTCCTTCTTCAGCAGAAAAAGGGCGAGTTGGGGAAAGTCCACAAGATCGTCGTTGAGATAAAGCGGTTCGCCGATTCGGGTGACTCCCCCCCGGAAGAGGCGGGTCGTCAGCGCCTCCAGCCGTTCCGAGAAGGGAAAGAGCAACAGGGCGTTGAGCCAGGCCACTCCCATCTGGGTCGTCACGAGGGCGGCTTTCGTCCCTCCGCCCTCCGCGAGATGTCCCAGAAAAGGCGCCGCCGCGACGGCCGCTCCGGTGCCCGCCAGCTTGTAGAGAAACGTTGCGGCGCCGAGGCGGCGGGCGTTGGTCTTGCCTCCGAGGGAGGCCAGGAGAATCGTTCCGGTGGAGCCGAGATGCGCTCCCAGGACCACCGGGAGAGCCGCGGAGGTCTCCAGCACACCCGATCCGGCCAGGGCGAGGGCCAGGGCCATCACGGCGGAGCTGCTCTGGAGCAGTGTCGTGAGCGCCATCGCGACGATGCCGAGCGTCAGTGGATTGCCCGCGGCGGCGGCGAGGAGGCGGAGCGTTTCCGGATCCGCCGTCAGGGGGCCCACACCGAGCTTCAGCAGGAACATGCCCGTGAGCAGGAGGGCGATGCTCCGGAGCAGGCCGCTCCATTTTTCCAGGATTCCTCCGCCGCTCAGGTGCGACCCTATCAGGGAAAGGGCCAAAAGCAGCGGAGCGAAGGTGACGATCTCCAGGGAGAGGAGGAGCGTCACGAAGGTGGCTCCGGCGCTGGCGCCCATCATGACCACCACCGCGCCGCCCAGGGAGAGAAGCCCCGCGTCGGTCATGCCCAGGGCGAAGGAAGTGGCCACGGAGCTGCTTTGGGCCGCGGCGGAGAGCAGGACTCCGAAGAGAAAGGACGCGGGTTTCCGCCGCGACAGAGCGGCCATGTAGGCTTTCGCCCGTCCGCCGAATCCCTGTCGGAAGCTTCGGGTGCATTCCTCCACGCCGTAGAGGAACAGGGCGAGCCCCCCGACGATTTCGAGAATCCAAAGGACCCGATCCCCCATGGTGTGCGCCTTTTTCGAAAGGTGCGGCCGGTCAGGCCGATGCCTTTGCTCTGCGGGGCTTCCGGAAGGCGGGAATGAGGAGCGCCGCGATGAGGAGCCAGAGGAGCAGGCACAGAGGGCGCTCGAAGAAGATGCGCCAGGAGCCGTCGGACATGATGAGGGACTGGCCGAAGCCGAGTTCCGCGATGGGGCCGAGGATGAGCCCCAGCACCAGCGCGCCCAGGGAGAACCCCGCCCGGTCGAGAAAGTACCCCGTCGCGCCGAAGGCCAGCATGAGCCACACGTCGAAGAGGGCGTTGTTGATGGCGTAGCTCCCCACCACGGAGAGAACGGCGATGGCGGGGATGAGGAGCGCGTTGGGAAGCCGTACCACCCTCGCGAAGAGGGGAGCGCAGGTGAGCCCCAGTACGAGGAAGAGCACGTTCGCCAGAAAGAGGGAGAGGATGAAGCCGTAGGTGACGGCTCCGAAGCGGGTGAAGAGCTCCGGTCCGGGAATGAGTCCGTGGATCAGGAGGCCTCCCATGAGGGCCGCCGCCACGGAGTTGCCGGGAATGCCCAGGGTGAGCAGCGGAATGAGAGAGCCTCCGACGCATCCGTTGTTCGCGCTCTCCGCTGCGGCCACGCCGACGGGATTTCCCTTGCCGAAGGTCTCCGGCTTCGGAGAGAGCTGCTTGGCCACGTTGTAGGAGAT
This sequence comes from Synergistaceae bacterium UBA5560, assembly GCA_002425685.1. Classification (GTDB taxonomy): domain Bacteria; phylum Synergistota; class Synergistia; order Synergistales; family Aminiphilaceae; genus Aminiphilus. Next base: position 5,533 of record DIMS01000049.1, read on the forward strand.
GAAGGCCGAGATGGTGGCGCCTGCGCCGGGGAGCATTCCCACGAGGGTCCCGATCAGGCCGCCCCGGAGGATGGTCGGGGCCAACCCCTTGGGGAGCGGTTCCCGCTTCAGGGTGGCCGGGTCCGCTCCCACCTCCTGGAGAATGCGGCTTTCCGCGGTAAGTTCCAGGATCTGGCTCACCGAGAAGAGGCCGATGAGGGCGGGCATGAAGGAGATGCCGTCGTAGAGTTCCACCACGCCGAAGGAGAAGCGGAGGTACCCCGACAGGGGGTCCATGCCCACCGTGGCGAGGAGGAGCCCCAGGACACCCGAGAGAAGCCCCTTGACCATGTTTCCTTTCGTGAGGGTGACGATGCTCGCCAGCCCCATGATGGAGAGGAGAAAATACTCCGGCGCGCCGAAGCGCAGGGAGAACCGCGCCAGCGCAGGAGCGAGGAGGAGCAGTGCCGCCGTGGAGAGCATGCCGCCCCAGAAGCTTGCTACCGTGGCCACCGCGAGGGCCATGCCTCCCTTGCCCTGGCGCGCCAGGGGATAGCCGTCGAAGGATGTCGCCGCCGCCGCGGGCGTGCCCGGCGTGGAAAGGAGAATCGCCGAAATGGCTCCTCCGTACATGCCGCCGCTGTAGACACCTCCCATGAGCGCCAATCCCGCCGCGGGATTCATGCCGAAGGTGACGGGAATGAGAAGCGCCACCGCCATGGTGGCGGTGAGCCCCGGAATGGCCCCCACGAGAATGCCGCCGATGGTGCCCGTGAAGACCGCAAGCAGCACCGAGGGCTCCAGAAGGGTCGTCAGGGCGGGAAGGAGCTGCTCCGTCACGGCGCGGTCACCCCCAGGGCCCGCCGGGGACGGGCACGGCGAGAAACCGGACGAAGACCAGCCAGATGAAGGCGAGCAGCCCCGCCGTTCCCCCCAGGAGGAGAAGTGGTTTTCGGAAGCCGAGGAACCAGCCGAGGCAGAGCATGAAGAGGAAGCTCGCGGGGAAAAAACCGAGGTGAGGCGTGATCCATGCATAGCAGAGCATGGCGAGGAGCGTGCCGAGGAAGAGGCGTGGTGCGCGGATCCATTCCACGGAGGCGGAGGCAGCCTTCTCCGCTGCCCTTCGGGAGCGGAGAAGGCTTTGAGACACCAGAAGGAGCGAGAGCAGGCCGAGGACGAGCGAGAGAAAGTACAGATAGCGCACCGCCGCATCGGCGCGCTCGGGAAAGCCCGTTGCCGCCAGGGCGACCGTCGCCGCCAGCGCCAGGCCGGCTGCTCCGAAAAGTCCGTCCGACGTGGTGCGCCTCATGCGGAGCGCCTACCAGGGTTCCTTCTCGAAGGCCTTGTCCGTCACGGTGAGGAGTTCCTCCAGATACGCCTTGTAGGCGGGGCCGTCCAGGACGTTCATCTCGAGCTGCTCCTTCGCCGCCGCCTGAAATTCCGCGTCGTCCAGCACCTTCCGGAAGGTTTCGTCGAGGGCCTTGAGGACTTCCTCGGAGACGCCCGCGGGAGCCGCAAATCCCCGGGAGGAGTCGGAGATCACCCGGTAGCCCTGTTCCAGGCAGGTGGGAACGTCCGGAAGCTCCGCGGTCCGCTCCGGCGTCATGATGCCGAGGATGCGGATCTCGCCGCTCTGGAAGTTGGGCTTGATCTGGGACCAGTTCATGAAGCCCACGTCCACGTGTCCGCCGAGCACCGCCGCCTTCTGTCCCGAGGAGCCTTTTTCGGGAACGCTCTTGATCTCGATTCCCGCCGCCTCGTTGAGCTGCGTCAGGGCGAAGAAGTCATCTCCGCCGGGGCCGGAGGTGGAACCGTTGAGCTTCTTGTCCTTCGCCGCCGTCACCAGATCCTCCAGGGTCTTGAAGGGGCTCGCGGCGTTCACCACGACCACGCCGGGATCGGACACGAAGTTGAAGAGAGGGACGAAGTCCTCAAGGGTGTATTTTGCCCGCTTGGCGGAAATGTGGGCCGCCACGTGGGGGGTGTAGAGCGTGCCGATGGTATAGCCGTCTTTTTTTGCGCGGGCAAGAGCCTCGAAACCGATCTGGCCTCCCGCGCCGGGGCGGTTTTCGATGACGAAGGGCTGGGGAAAGTATTTTTCCGCGAACTTCGCGAAGAGGCGCGCCATGGTATCCGTTCCGCCCCCGGGCTCGGAGGCCACGATGAGCGTCACGGGCTTCTCCGGATAGGCTCCGAAGGCCGCAAAAGGCAGGGAAAGGAGAAACGCCGCCACCGCACACCACAGAAAAGTTCTTTTCATGGACTGACTCCTCCTCAACGTGTATTCAGGGACATCCGCCCGCAAGAGGACGGGGTACTCCAGTTCCCATTCTAGCACGTGTGCAACAGCTCTGTAACAAACGCTTCCGGAATGGTTTTCCGCGAGGTTGTCTCTCCCCGCACAGGCCGGAGGGAAGGCGTGTTCCCAAAAAGAGACGGCAAAGAATGTGATGAGTGGTCATGTGTTCAATATACATTTAGTCGGACTAAAGACAAATGTTCAACGGGAGAAATTGCCTTTTCTGGAGCGATGGGGTATGGTAGGCGTCGGACTGTCCGGAATATGCCGAGATCAAGAGAAAGTGAAGAGATTACAGAATTTCATCCATTTCGGAAGGACATCCTCTCAGGATGTTTCTTGCGCGAGGGTGGAGAAGACGATAATGAGGACGCGTCTCCCGGCCGTTGCGAGCCGGAAACGCAGAAGGGGGGAAGAGTTTGACTCGTTTTCTGCTCAATCGATTCATCTCAGTGCTGTTGACCATCTGGGCCGTGGTGACCGTCACGTTTCTCATGATGCACGCGGTGCCGGGGGGACCCTTTCAGTTGGAAAAGCAGCTTCCCGACGCGGTGATCAAGGCCCTGGAGGCCAAGTACCACCTGGACGACCCCCTTCCGAAGCAGTATGTGGATTATCTCAAGGGCATTCTTACCTGGGATCTCGGCCCATCCTTCCAGAAAGTCGGCGTCTCCGTGGAGGAAATGATAGGTCAGAGTTTTCCCGTGTCCATGAAGGTCGGTCTCCTCGCCGTGGGGGTGGTACTTCTTTTTGGTATTCCCCTGGGGGTGCTCGCGGCGGTCCGGAGCGGGCGTGCCTCGGACCAGTTCATCCGCTTTCTCGCCACGCTGGGGCAGACCATTCCGAGTTTCGTTCTGGCGACGCTGCTCATCTACGTCTTCAGCGCAAGGTTGAACTGGTTTCCCTCCTTCGGCCTCCGAACCTGGAAACATTACGTGCTTCCCGTGATCGCCCTCGGAGGATACTCTCTTTCCTTCGTTCTCCGCCTTACCCGTTCGAGCATGCTCGAGGTGCTCCAACAGGACTACATCCGCACCGCCCGGGCAAAGGG
>DIMS01000125.1:0-206 GCA_002425685.1 Synergistaceae bacterium UBA5560
CGGATCTCCATGGCGAGCGAACGGACATTCGCAAACCGGTCGTCTGCGGCCGCACACCGGGCAAGCTCCGCTTCGAGACGCGCCTCCGAATAGAACGCCCCCGCTTCGTTCATGGCCTCGGAGACGCCGTCCGTGTAGAGAAACAGACGGTCTCCCCGGCCGAGGCAAAGGTGTCCTTCCTCGAAATGCCGCCCCTCCATGGCTCC
>DIMS01000125.1:237-3946 GCA_002425685.1 Synergistaceae bacterium UBA5560
CCGTTCGCGAAGGCGCACTCCCCCGTGGACAGATCCGCCACGGCACAGAAGAGTGTGACGAACATGCACGACTCGTTCTGCTCCGCCAGGGCGTCGTTCAGTCGGGCCAGGATTTCCCCGGGGGCGGAGGCGTTTTTCGCGATGGCCTTCACGAAGGTGCGCGTCACCGCCATGAAGAGCGCCGCGGGAATTCCCTTGCCGGACACGTCCCCCACGACGAAGCAGAAGTGCGTCTCATCGAGAAAGAAGAAGTCGTAGAAGTCGCCCCCCACCTCCCGGGCGGGGTCGAGCAGGGCGAAGATGTCGAACTCCTTCCGGTCGGGAAAGGGAGGAAAGGTCTTGGGCACCAGTTCCATCTGGATGGTGTGGGCGATGCGGAGTTCACTCTCGATGCGTTCCTTCGCGGCGGTGGTGGCGGCCAGCTTCGCCAGATAAGTCCGGAGATCCGCCTGCATGCGGGCGAAACTTTCCGCCAGAGAGGCCACCTCGTCTCCGCCGGAGAGATCGGGAACGGGAACATCCAGGTCACCCCGGGCGATCTTTCCCGCGATGCCCTCCAGACGCTTGAGGGGGTCCGTGATGGTCCGGGCCACGAAGAGCACCAGTCCGAGCATGAGCAGAAATCCCGCACCGCCGAGGCCGAGCTGGATGCTGCTCAGGGCCGCCACGGGAGCCAGCACGTCCTCCTTTCCCAGGACGATGCCCAGACTCCACCCGGTGGAAGGGACGGGAAGAAAGGCCAGCCAGTGGGACGGTGTCGCGTCCCTCTCCTTTTTCGAGAAATCCCTGAAAGGAACGAAGCCGGATCCGCCCCGCACCATGTGTTTCCCCAGCTCGCGGAGCGACGGTTCCCCAAGGGTCTCGGCAATGCTGAAGACCGTCTCGTTCATGATGAAGTCCCGGACGGGATGGCTGATGAAGGTGCCGTTGCGGGAGAGAAGAAAGGCATAGCCGCTGCCGAGTGGAAGGGTGCCCAAAAGCTCCGTGAGCCACTCCAGGGAGATGTCCCCCGTGACGATCCCCGCAAAGGCAAGCTCCTTCACCAGGGGAACGGAATAGGTGGCCATGACGGCGTCGCCGCCGCCCTCGTCGAAGTAGGGCTCGCTCCAGACGGAACGGAGCAGTTCCCTGGGAATGGTGTACCAGTCCATGATCTGCATGGGGTAGGCGCCGCTCGCCAGATCCGTCCGGACAAGCCCCCCTGGCCCCCGGTACACGTAGGGCACCGTTCCGGGGAGCGCCGTGCCCCCCAGGCTCGCAGCCATGCCGAAAAGCTCGCCGTGAAGGCGGAGCTTGTCCTCCAGAAGCATCGCCTTTTCCTCGGCGGTGAGAGGAAAGCGGTCCATCAGGAGCGCCGTCTCCCGCACCACCTTCTCCACTCCGGAGGTCACGGCGTCGATGCGGGCCACTGTGGCGGCGGCGACGGCGAGAATGCGCTCCTTCGTCTCCGCCTCGAGAAGATCCCGGGAGGCGCGCCAGCCGTACCCCACCACGGCGGCGAGAATGCACCCGACCCCGACTCCGAGGAGGAGCACGAGACGCCCGGCAATGCTCCGCCTAGGGAACACGGGGCGACGCTCCTTCCGTAAACTCTTCGTAAGGAACGTTCCTCCGGATAACCTTCTCCTGGAGCAGTACGTCCCGGGTCCGCTCAAAATCCTCTCTGGAGAGAACCCCCGGACGCCAGGGAACTTCCGCGCCCTCGGAAGGCACGATGTCCGGAAGAATGTTGCGGAACATCCACGCCATGTGAGCCCGGTTGGTGGGTACGTGGGCCTCCCGGACATAGCGCATCACCACGTCCAGGGCCTCCTCGGGGTGCGCCGCCGCATAACGCCATCCTTCGAGGGTGGCCTCGGCGAGATCCCGGCAGACCCTGGGGTTCGCCTCCCGGTAGGAGGCGAGACAGTACAGGCCGTCCTCGGGAAAGCCGAAGCCGTAGTCGCCCAGGCGGAACAGGGAGAGATCGCCCGGCTCCATGCCCGCCTGGAGGAGCATGTGGTACTCGTTGTAGTCCATGGCGGCACAGGCATCCACGACACCCCGGAGAAAGAGGTTCACCGACCAGTTCTGCAGAACCTCCCGAACCGTCACCCCGAGGGAGCGGAAAAAGGCCAGATAGGCTCCGTGAAAGGCGTCGCCCCAGAGAGAGACCCGAAGTCCCCTCAGGTCCTCGGGGGTTCGGATGCCCCGGTTCGCCCGCCCGATCAAAAGCAGGGAGGAGCCGTTCACGATCTGGGCCGTGTGCACGAGCGGCGTGCCCTTGTCCAGCGCCTCCAGCGCCGCGGTGAGGAACATGGTACCGAACTCCGCCTCACCCCGGCGGAGCGCCTCGGGCACGCTCTTTCCGGGCCCGCCTCCGAGAATCCGCACGTCCAGCCCCCGACGGAGGTAGAATCCCTTTTCGAAGGCCATGTAGATCCCCGCGAACTGGGCCTGGTGATTCCATTGGAGCAGGAGCCGCACGGACAGCGCATCCGGTCCCGGTGCGCGGGGGTCCGGCTCCTGAGAGCCCGCTTCGCAGGCGCTCAGGGAAATTCCCGCCAGGAGCGACAGCGAGAGCAGAAGAAACGGGAGGAGAATCGCCCTACCCGAAAAAAACCGTCCCGCCGCCATCGCGGAGGAAAACGCCCCTCACGCGCCCGCCACGAGCGCGGCGGCGGCCTCGTTCTCCGCGACGGGAAGCAGCGAATCGAAGCCGGAAATGGCGAAAACCTCCTTCACCACCCCGGAAAGGCCGAAGAGCACCACCGAACCGCCGACACTCTTGGCCTTCTTGAGCACCACGAGGACGCTCCGCAGCCCCGCGCTGCTCACGTACTCCAGGGACGAGAAATCCATCACGAGGCGGATGTGCCCGGCCAGGAGCCACTCGACGCCGCGGGTCTCGAACTCCGGTGCCGTCAGCGCGTCGAGCCTTCCGCCCACGGCAACCACCGCGTAGCCTTTTTCCTCGCGAATCGATATCTGCACCAGCGATCCCTCCAGACATGGGGAGGGCGGTTCGCCTCCCGGGCTTCTCCACTCCTTTGTACCACATTTCCCCGGCGGCGGCACGATGCCTCTTTTTTCTCCGCAAAACCCGTCCGGCGGTTCCGAGCTTTCCCTTCGGAACCGGGAGCGGGACACCCCACAACAGAGAACGATGTTCACCGCAACGAAAACGGGGGAAACCCCGCACGGGATCCCCCCCGATGAGCGCCCTCTTCCGTCAGAAATGCAACTTGCCGATGCCGAGGTTTCTGTAGGTTTCGTCCTTCAGGAACGTGTCCACCGCACTGAAGAGCATGCCGAGCCTGCCCGTGGTGTTCTTGAGTCTGATGTCCGAGAGATCGGCTCCGTAGGTGAACACCATGTCCCCTAGCTCGGTGCCGGCGATACGGTACCGGTCCTCCATATTGCGGTCGAGCCCCGCCACGGCGCTTTTTCCCGTCGAAGACGCATTCCCCTCCGGCGTCAACAGTTCTCCGACAGACGCGGAGGTTTTTTCGCGCAGATCCGCGAGCCTTGCAATCTCCTTGCCGATGGCTTCCGTGACCTTCTTCGAAGCCTCCGCATCCCCCAGGAACATTTTGCTCGAAGAAAACAGCGGATCCTCCGACATGTCCCGCAGGGACACGCCGGATTCCTTTGCCTCTGTGAGGCGCTTGATCGCCTTGTCCGCATTGCTCTCGAGAACATTTCCCTTTCCCGTCGCAACGAGCGTTAT
>DIMS01000125.1:4002-6425 GCA_002425685.1 Synergistaceae bacterium UBA5560
CCCCATTCGCTCAAGAAAAACTCTCCGGGTTTGTGCGAGAGGAAATAGCCTACGGTGCCTTCCTCTTTGTTGGTCCCCTCCGAGAACATGGAGAGGGCGGCATCGGTGGGCAGCGTCGATTCGTACGTCTGACCCGATGCCGCCAATCCCATGGTGTGAACATCCCGGTGAAGATCGGCCTGCAATTCGATCATTCGAATCTGCAGGTCCATGCGCTCTTCCTCCGTGTATCTCTCGTCCTCGGCGAGCACCGAGATCTTCTTCATCGCCCGCAGTGTCCCATCGATTTTGGAGAAGGCCACCCCCATTGCCTTGACCGCCCTCGCCTCTTCCGCCGTCAGCGTATCCGTGGACAACTCCAGAATGTCCTTCTCCTCGGGAATGCCCCCGCCCGCACGGTCGATCCTCAGGTCGAGATTCCCGAAGGAAAGTCCGGTATTTCCGGACAGACGCGACAGAAAAGAATCCGTTCCGTCGATGCGCATAAAAACAACCTCCTTGTCGTTTTTGGTGCAAACAGATCCGGAGCCGGGAAAACTCGAAGATCCGCAAAAATGCATTACTTGAGAAAACGGCGCTCCTTGCACTGCAGAGAACGCCCGGCGACAAACCCGACAATTCCCGCCGCCAGAAAAGGAAGCCCGGAGACGGGTACAACGCCAACATCACACCAAAAGAATATGTTGAAAGAACATCGCTCGCCTCTCGTTATTTTTATCGGCAACGTCGCGCTCGAACATGAATTTAAAAACATATTTTTCTGCAAATGATTATGTTTCACTTTGAATACTCGATGATCCACCTCAATTTGATTATGCACCCATCTTTGGGAGGCATCGGCGGCGGGCAAGGGATTTCGAGCGCGGCGTTTCATGGACCGCTTTTCTTCCGAGGCGCTCGCGAGGGCTCTTCTGCGTTCTTCGCCGGAAAGGGCGGGCTGCTCGCGAGGGCTCTTTCCTGTTGACAGGAGGGGGAGCGTCCTCTACCCTGTCCCAATGACACGGAGGTGCCATGCTTCTTCAATTCGACGATTTCGCGCTTCTGTCTCATGCAGGCGCGTTGTGGCATTCGGGAGGTGATGCGGGGAAATTCGCATCGGGAGAGCGGGAATTCGAGGCGAAAGACGCGGCATCGGAGGAGGCGACGCTTTTCGGAAGCAGGAGAAACGCGTCGTTTCGGAGACGAGAGATTCGAGGAGGCGGAAACGCATGCGTAAAGGAATGGCACTGCTCCTGACGGCATTGCTCCTGGCGGCACTGGTCGTCCCCGCGACGGCGGCCTACAAGGACGAGTACAAGCTGGACGTCGTTCCCGGTCCCACCACCGCGTGGGGCCTGGGTGCCCAGTACTTCGCGGACATCGTGAAGGACAAGACCGAGGGACGCATCGTCATCAAGCCCTACTTCGGCTCCCAGCTTTCGGCGGGAAAACAGACCTCGGCCTTTCTCCTCCTCCGGAACGGGGCCATCGACTTCGCCCTCCAGTCCACCATCAACTGGTCGCCCCAGGTGAAGGAACTCAATCTCCCCGCGCTTCCCTTCTTCATCGCCGGCTCCGGAAAGGATCGCTTCAAGGCCATGGACGCCGTCAAGGCGGGCAAGGCGGGCAAGATGATGATCGACGCGGTGGAGAGCAAGGGCGTGAAATTCCTCGGCTGGGGAGAGAACGGTTTCCGGGAACTCACCAACAGCAAGAAGCCCGTGGCGGCCCCCTCGGATATGGACGGACTCAAGATCCGCGTCGTGGGCAGCCCCATCTACATCGACACTTTCAAGGCCCTCGGGGCCAATCCGGTGAACATGAACTGGGCCGAGGCGACCACGGCATTCCAGCAGGGCGTGGTGGACGGGCAGGAGAACCCCATGGGCATCCTCATTCCCTCCAAGATCTACGACTACCACAAGTACATCACGGAGTGGCACTACGTGATCGATCCGCTCCTCTTCGCGGTGAATCCCGACGTGTGGAAGAGCTTCTCCCCCGAGGACCAGGCCATCCTGATGGAGTGCATCGGCCTCGCCTCCAGATACCAGACCGCCCTCGCCCGGGTCGGGTTGGACGACGGCAGCGCCCTCGCGGTTCTCCAGGAGATGGGCATGGTTCCGGAAATCGTGGATCCCTACAAGGCGCTCACCGAGAAGGGCATGGAAGTGACGTTCCTCTCGGAGGAGCAGATGGCGGCGTTCCGCGAGAAGACGCAGCCGGTCTTCGAGAAGTGGACTGGGGAAATCGGCGAGGAGCTGGTGAAGGCCGCCCAGGAGGACATCGCCTCCGTGCAGTGAGGTCATGCACCAGCCACTCTCCGGCGGATCCCTCTTCGGCGGAGAGTGCTTGTTTTCTCGAAAGAGACGCCGATGAAGGAAAAGCCCTGGATATGTCTCTTTCGGAAACGCCGCTCGGGGAGGAAGTGCCCTCTCGAGGGT
>DIMS01000125.1:6442-6954 GCA_002425685.1 Synergistaceae bacterium UBA5560
AGACGGAGCGGCACTCCGCCTGCTTTCGAAACTCCACGAAAGGACCGTTTCTCCATGATCCGCACGCTCTGGACGCATTTCGAGGAAATCGCGGGCTCCATCATTCTCGCCGTCATGACCACCGTGGCCTTTCTCAACGTGGTCACGCGGTATTTCATCAAATACTCCTTCTCCTTCACCGAGGAGATCGAGGTGAATCTCTTCGTCTGGCTCGTGCTCCTCGGCACCTCCCTGGCCTTCCGCAAGGGAGCGCACCTGAGCATGAACTTCTTCTACGACCGCTTTCCCCCCGCGGTCCGAAAGATTTTCTTTCTCGCCACCACCGGAATCTGCGTGGCGTTCTTCGCCGTTTTGGCCCATCTGGGGCGGCTCGAGGTGCTGGACGAACTGGCCCTGTCGGTGACCACCGAATCCCTGGGCATTCCCGTGGTGGTCTACACTGCGGCGGTGCCCGTCCTGTCGCTCCTCGTCATCGTGCGTATTCTCCAGCAGAGCGCCGCCGCCCTCCGGGC
>DIMS01000093.1:0-13393 GCA_002425685.1 Synergistaceae bacterium UBA5560
GGAGGACGGAAAGGCAGTCGCCGTGAAAAAGCATGTTTCGAACCACATCCATGTGCAAAGCCCCTCCTCGGACGAAAAAGGCCCCCGCCGTTTCCGGCAGGGGCGCATCGCAACTCCCATATCAGCATAAGGCCTTTCGGCGGCGGATCAACCGGCAGTCCGCACCCCGGATCCCCCCGCAGATCACCGTCAGGAATTTTTCGACCCCAACTACTGCTGTCCCGTTTTCTTTTTTCCTCTCGCACTGAAACGCTTCCTCGAAAGCTCTTTCGTCCTTCGAATAAAGTCTTCCATTACAAACGCTCTGTGGACGAGCAGCATGGATTGCCATGTGGTTCGGAGAGAAAGGGAGGTAAGCGCGTAGAGAAACGACTTGGCCACGATTGCCGCTTGGCCGGTCCGAAACGAAGCCGGCACAAAAGAAACACCTTGGAAGAAGCCCAGACCGCAAAGCCCCCAGAGGCACAGAACTACAAGCCCAAGGAACATTGTCAGGAGGTAGCAAAGGGAGAATTCCGCCAACATTCCCTTCTTTTTTCTCTCGACTTCTCTCATGTACTCGGACTGCAAAAGCGCGTGCAGACACCCGGCCCAGGCGCAAGTCGTTCCGATAAGTATCCCTGCGAGAGGGAAAAGGATCTTTTCTGCCACCTGACTCACTGAATACGCGACTTGTGTCGCCAATGTCACACCAATAAAAACATGCAGCCAAAGAAACCGGTCAGCAAGCCTTCTCCATCCTGGCCTGAGACCAGGCATTCCGTAGAAGAACCATTTCCAAAAAGACAACAGGCCCATCCGTTCTTCAAGTTCGGGATTCACAGAGACAGCACCTTCTTCCTATTCGGCATCCCCCTTCTCTACAAGGACATTGCCGAAAGCACCACGCAACACTTCCACGACATCCTCCGGCTTGCCTTCAATGTCCGCCACGCTTACCGTGACCTTCACGGCACGTTCTTTTTCTGTGGAAAAACGCCGGAGTTTCCTTTCGCCGGGCATGCGCGCCTTCATTGCCACTTTGTTTCCTGCGACAATGGTTGCCCTTGCAGTTCGAGAAAGCTCCTCTTTTTTCAGCCCTTTTCGGCTGTTTTTAAAAGTGACTGCGTTTTCTTCCCCATCCAACTCTTCCGCAAATTCCCCGAGGACTTCTCGAATTTCACTTTCATCCACCAGGTTTCGCTTGGAAAATTCCATGGAAAAACTGGAGACCAGAACGGCCTTTTCCAGAGCCTCCAAAAACGGCTTCGGATCGCGGATGATAGCTCCCTCGACGCGCATCTCGAATTCCGTGGGAAGATCGGCTTTGTTGAGCAAGAAGACCAGGGCGCTGAGGATTGTCTGCTCAGATCCCAGTCTGGAGTTATGCGTTATCCCGCAAAATTCGCGTTCCCAGTCGAGGAAAACATGGCAATATTCGGAAACCACTCCTTCAGAATCCACAAAATCCCCGTCTTCAAGTTTCGGTACTTGCTTCGTCGCACATTTCCCAATACAAAAATACACCGTTCTATTATCAATGTCTTTTTCATTTCCAATTATCCAGCAAACTCCATCCTTCCGCGCGCCGCTGGGACGCTTCCTGATCATCTCCCGCAAAAGCTCCCCTCGTTTTTGGGGAATGGGAATTCCTTTTTCAATTAACTTTCCTTGTCTGGAAAGGAGGACCTTAAGTCTGCAAAGGAAAAAATCTTTGCTTTCCACTCTATCATCTCCTCTATAACTGCTCTTTGCTTAGGAGAATGATAAGAGATCTCAGGGTTACTGTCACCATTCCAGCTTTATTCAACCCGTAGCAGCTCTTTTCGCATCGTCATCCATCCCGAGGACGAGGTGTCCCTCCGCGTCCACAAGCGCCGCGGCGCGGGCGATGAGATACGGAACGGACCTCCTCCGGCGCCATACCGTCTCCGTGGAGACGGAACAGGCTTCCGCGATCCGCTCGACGATCCGCTCGCTCCCAAGGTGGGAGAAGCCGCTCGCGGCGCCCCACTGCACGTGGAGGAGAAAAATCTTCCATGTATCGGGGGCGAATTCGCGGAATGCGCGTGTCGCGGCAACCAGCCCCCTCCACCCTCCGATCCGCTCCAGAATGCGGCTCCAGCCCTCCGCCGTCTCGACCCGGCGCTGCGCCTCCGGAAGCGGCATTCCCCCCTGAATGCGGCTTCCGAGGTCTGCCCCGCCGGGGGCGAGCATCCCGCAGATTTCGTCGGCGGACGGAGGCGGCACTTCGCCGAGCAGCACCCGGAGCGCCATCGGGTGCCTCCGGAGCAGCGTTTCGATGAGTTCGACCAGTCGTTCGACGATGTCCATGTCGTCCCTCCTCATGTCGCCCAGCGCTGAAACAGCGCCTTCCGCTCCTTCACCATCCGCATCCGCCGGGAGGCCCCGGAGAAGGTCATGCTCTCCGCGTGGCGGTCCAGTTCGTAGGACCTGCCCGCGAGACCGCGCCGCGTCTTCGTCACGCTCGCCACGACACGTGGGTATCCCTCCCCGTTCTCGTCCGGGTCGAGAATCAGGTCAATCTGGGCGTCGGAAAGTTCCTCCACGATCCCTCCGCCCCTGGGGGAGGAGGACGTGACGATTCCGGCGGCCTGGGCCTTCCTGCTCTCCCGGGACTGCTGATGGAGCAGCACGACACGGATGCCGAACTCCTTGGCCAGGCCCAGGAGCCGGGGCAGGGCTGTCTGCACGAGCTCCAGGTCGCTCTCCCTCCCGGATTTCAGGAGGGTCGTGTAGTCAACGGCGAGGAGGTCTGGCAGGAACCGGAAGCGGACGTACTCCTCCAGCGTCCCGACGGTCCATCTGAAGCCCGGCTGGTGGCTCACCAGCCGGAAACGCTTTCCGTTTTGCCGGCGGATGTCCTCCACCGCCGCACGGAGTTCCGGCGTCCTGGCGCGGATATGCTCGTACAGCGTCCTCTCGCCGCATTTCATGCGGCGGATGAGTCGGCGTGCCTGGATCCGCTCCGCGGACATGTCCAGACTGAGAAAGAGCACCCTCCCCCGTTTTTCCTCCAGGAACCTCTCGATTCCGGAGAGGAGCAGGGATGTCTTCATGGCTCCGGGGGCTCCGGTGAGGGAGAGGATCTCCCCGGGGAAGCACCCGCCGACGTCGTCGTCGATTCCGTCCACCCCGAAGCGGAACTCGCCGCCGCGCTTCCAGGCGAGCACTTCGCGGACGAGGCTCTCCGCGTGCTCGTCCGGATCGTCCACGACCCGTGGGGCTCCGAGGGAGAGGAGCCGCTCCCGGTTCGCCTCTGCGGTTTCCTCCGCGACCATGCGCCGCAGGCACACATCCGGGGGCATAAGATCGGGCCGCCCGAGGGTGTCCAGGACTGCCCGGAACTGCATCCTCGCGTCCAGCACGAGGGTGGACTGTTCCACGACGGTCCTCGCGGCGAAACCCTCGAGCCGGAGGCGTATCGCGTTCTCCGCGAACCCGAGGGCCTCTTCGATCCCTCCGTCCTCGTACATGTCTCGCACCGTCTCCACGAGGACGCGGGACACCCGGAGAGGTTCGTCCCTCTCCACGTTCGGAGTTTCCGCCGCGCGGCTCATCCGACGTCATCCTCCGGGACAAACCGCGCGGACGTCTCCGGGTCGGCCCTGGGGAGGCACTTCAGGTCCACGGACTCCCGCAGGAAGCGCGCGAGGGAGGGGACGAACTCCCGGTCCGTCGTCCCGAGCACGTGTTCGGCCCATGCGGTGACGCATGACCACCGCTCCCCGCAGGTCTCCAGATCCGTCCCCTCCGGGAAGAGCGCGTGGAACTCCCGCCTGGCTTCGGCCATGCGCTCCTGGCGCGGCCAAGCCGCGGCAAGCGCCTCGAAGTTTCTGTCCACCATCGCCAGGTGCGGCGACGGCTCCGGGGCGGGGATGCCGCCGGAGGCTCCGCCTTTCCGGGTCGGTCTCTGACGGCGGAGGGCTTCCCAGACGTACAGCCACGTGAGCTCCGAGGCGGGGCGCCCCTTCGCTGCGAACCGATCCAGGGCATCGGAGACGACCCGGAGGATTCGCGCCGGTGTGTGGCGCCCGTCCAGGAGCTCCAGGGTGGGGATGTCCTCCCGCGTCACGGGCCGTCCGGTCCTCAGCGTGTGGTACTCCGCGACCTCGCGGAGCGCTGCGGGAACTGCGACATCTTCGCGGATGTCCGCCCCCTCCGGGGAGGAGGGAACGCCGGTTTCGCAGGGGGAGGGGGAATTGTCGTCCTCCCCGGGCGCCGCTTCCGAAGGAAGCGGTTCTTTTTCTTTTTCTGGTTCTTTCTTGGATCTAGTTATGTCTGCAGGGTGAGCACCCCCTCCCCTGCGCGGAATGCACCCCCCCTCTGCAACACATTCACCCCCACGGCAGTGTCCGACGATGCGGAACAGGTTCGCTCCCTGCCCGCCGTCCTCTCGGAACTGCGGGCGCTTTTCCACGTAGCCGCTCTTCTCGAGTTCCTTCAGGGCGTATCTGGCCTGGCGCTCGCTCATGCCTGCGTCCGAGCAAAGGGTGGCGACACTCGGAAAGCACACCCGCGTTCGGTCCGCATAGGTGCACAGCACCGCGTAAATCACCTTTGCCCACGGGGAGAGCTCCCGGTCACGCAACACCGCCACGTCCACCGCCGCCCACCAGAAAACGCGCCCGTCCTCCAGCACTGAGGATGTCACAGCCGGTTTCGACATTCTGCCACCTCTTGCGTGCGAAACCCGCACCACACCGCCACGTCCGGCGCCGCAATCCGCACGACGCCGGGACCTTTCTCCAGCCGGTAGCAGACATCGGAAACCTCAGCCTCGCTCGCTCCGGTCGAAAGGGCGAGCTGGCGGAAGGAGGCGGCATGGAACGCCGCCACGATCCGCGTGATCCGCTGCGTCAGTGTCGGTTCCATGCCTACACCCCCGTCACTTCGTAGTCGTGACGCAGCTCGAACCGCGTCATCGAAAAGCGCCACAACCCTACTTCGGCGCGGAAGAGGGCCTTTCCCCCGCTCCAACCGAGAAAGCGGGCCTTTACCTGCGATCCGCCACCCTTCCGGTTGATGTTCGCCCCCTTCCCCTCGCTGAGCCAGGGAAGGCCTCCACACCTGGCACGGACAAGGTATTTCCCGCTCGGAAGCAACGTGACCCCGGTTTTCATTGCGCGTCCCTCCAGATGGCGAGAACGCAAAGCACGAGCACCAGCCACCCGAGGGCAAAGAATATCGGGGAGGGAATCATGCAGAACCCCTCGCTTTCGCAACCGCCGCAACGACGGCCTCGTAAATCGCCTTGGATTCCTCGGGAGACGCAGGTTCTCCCGTCTCAAGCCATCGGTCCATGGCGGCGATCCATGCCTCTGTTGCGGAAAGCAGTTCCGCGTGGATCTCATGCGTCGCTCTGGGCATCTCCACTCTCCCCGCAGAGGCGCACCGGAATTCCCATGTTTTTCGCCGTGGCGACCTCCATTCGGCACCCTTCGGAGGTCCACCACCGGCCGAAAACCCACAGTTCGTCCGCCAGAGCGAGGAGCTTCCGGCACTGCGCCAGCACCCACTCCTGCGGGCCGGTGGCATCGACGAAGCCGAAGGCGTGAACCGGCGAGAGGAGCAGGTGGTCCGGATGGGCCTCGGACAGGGAGCGGCAGATGTCGCCGACGCGCCGCTCGTTCTCCCGGATGGACTCAGCGTCGCCAGGGCGGTCTCCCCTGAGCGGATGTGCGACATAGATCTTTTTCATCGGTTTCCTCCTTGTGGTGCACATCCGGCGGACCGGTGCGCCGGATGTGCGGCTCGCCGATTATTCCTTCGGCGTTCCCGAAACAACCAGAACCCCGGTTTCGGCAAGGAGTCCCTTGAGGGTCTCCACCTCGTGTGCCTTGGCCTCCTCGAAGTACCGCCCCCACTTGGGGCAGGAGAGGAGGAACCCGGGCTTCTCCGTCTCGCCCTTCGGGCGGTGTACCTCCACCTCGATCTCCAGGGACTGCGGGAATCCGGACTCGTTGAGGATCTCAAGGGTTACCACGAAGACCTTCGGCACCTTCACGGTCGTCTCCGCCTCGTTGATCTTCACGGCGAAGGAATAGTTGTTTCTGTCCTCGAAGGAGAAATCTCCGGCGATGCTGGTGACGTAGCGGAAGTTCTGCACCGCGTAGAGGAGGTCCTCGATGCGGTCGATCTCCCCGGGAGTCCTGCGTTTCAAAAAGTCGGCAAGATCCTTGATCCCGAAGACCCCTCCCCGGGTCAGGACCTTTTCCCATTCCTTCGCAAGGACCGAGAGCGTGAAGGCATGGGACACCGTGTCCTGCGGGCGGTCCTGAACACCGGTGTCCAGAATGGCGTCGAACCCGTCCGGATGGGTGAAGACGAGGGTCCGCGTCCCGTTCTGGCCCCACCCCACGAGCTCCGCGAAGGATTTCGTCGAGTGGGCCTCGAAGTGCAGGCCCTTGAATTCATGGAGCCTTTTCGCCGCCCCGAGCCGGAGCATCGTCTCCCCCTGCCCCGGCTGCAGGACAACCTCCGTTTTGTTCACTGTGTTCGTGTTCATGTTCATGTCCATCTCCATCTCCTCCTTACCCCTCGACGGTGGCAAAAAGCGTCTTCTGGCGAGGCTCGGCCATGTCGGTCCGGAGATTCTCGACAAGATCCCGCCGGCAGAGAACGACCTGCGCCTTCTTGGGGAACGACGGCTTCACCGAGTCCGCGACGGTGAGCGTCGTCTCCGTGTCCTTCACCCGCTTGATTTCGATGGAGATGGCCAGTCTGGCCTTGTCTCCGTCGTCCGAGAGGGCGTTCACCAGCGACGGCAGAAGAGCCCTCACCTCTTCGTTGAGCCGACCCAACGTGGAAAGGTCCAGATCCACGGTTTCCATGTGCCTCACTCCCTGTGGTAGAATGTGGCCGGGAGCTGCAACTCCCGGCGTGTTTCCGATGGCCCCGCCTCGAGGCGGGGTTTTTTCATTTCTGCAGGAACTCCACTGCGGTGCGTCCGTCCCGGGCGGAAGACTCCCCGCCGCAACGCCGCCCGCTCCGATGCCGCATCGACAGCTCGATGAGCCGCCGCCCCATCGCGGAGAGGGTCCGTCCCTCCTGTGCCGCCTCCTCGCGAAGCCACGCAAGAACATCCTCCCCGACGCTTACGCTCAGGCCCTTCACCGCTCCTCCCCCTTTCCGACAAGGTCGTATCCCCTCGTCCTCGCCCATGCCTCGAAATCCGCCTGTGCGCCCTTTCTGGTCCCCCTCGCCGGCAGGCTCGGGGAAAGATGCCGGCGCGTGTGCCCTCCGGCAAGAACTTCGCACGTGACGAACCGATACGGGGCGACGCGCTCCACGCGGAACACTCGTCCGTCGTTCGAGACCGCGACGTTCATGCGGTCGCCACCTCCTTCTCTCCGGCGACGGATCCGAGCATGTACGCCGTCTCGAGAGAGACAATGCTCCGGAGGTTTGTGCGCTCCCACTCGTCCCCGTCGCACGTGTCCTCGATGACGAGTCGCGCAATTCTCCCGCCGTCGCGTCTGGCAATGGAAAACGCAGAGAACTCCTCCGGCCGGTAGGGGCCGGTGATCGTGCCGGCCTGGACCGCCGCAGCCACTTCCGGAGAGGGAAAGTTCTTCCCCAAAACACGCTGCACGAAACCTCGCACCGCTTCCATCCAGTTCTTCACGAGCCGCCACTCCCTTTCGCAGTTCCGGGGAAGACCCGGTAACGCCTGGTGCTCCCGCCCAGATTCATGACTTCCACCCGCCCGTCCTCCTTGAAGCGCTGGAGCGTCGACCGGGCGATCTTGAAATGGCGGCAGAACTCGTTTGCCGTCATCCACGCCGTGTCCTCCGGCACTCTGGGCACGACGGCATCCGCGGCGGGTGTCGGACGGGGCTTCTGGCGAAGCCTTTCGGCTATCCGCCTGTTGATTTCCGCCGACTGCTCGAAAAGATCCGCAAGGTCCGCCGGTACCAGGTGCCCGCTTCCCATGGCACTCATGCCGTCACCAACCTCCCTGACCTGTTCCACCTCTCCAAATGCTTTCTGCAGTGTTCATACCGTATATTGAAAATGGGTGTATGCTTGATATGCCGCGTCGGCCGCTCGGACGATCCGAAGCGATAGCGCCCTACCCGACCAGCCTTCGCACCAGCCCCTCCAGCTCCATCCCCTCCGGCGTGTCCGCTTGCCCGTCGGCGAGATCTATCGCAGCGGTCACCATCCGGGGTTGATCCGTAACGAACCGGCACAGATCCGGTATCGCATCCACGTTCACGCCGCCATCTTCGCCCCCTGATTCGGGAGTGTTATCATTGGTTGCATCCTCCCGCAGTTGCCGCTGCGGAGGGAACAGATCTTGAACACTGGTGGTCAGCAACTCCGCGATGGAGATGGCCGTCTCCACGTTGGGTTTTGTTGTGCCTGCTTCGATGTTCCGATAGTTGCGGGTACTGATTCCCACAGCCCGCGCCACTTGTTCCTGTGTCATTCGGCGTGCGTTGCGCGCTTGCACAAGTGCCGTTCTCATAAATCACCACCCTCTCTGCGTCATAAGGAACTATTGTTCCTCATTGCGCAGCGTATCAGGAATTATAGTTCCTGTCAATATGGCTGGAGGCGGTTCCTTTGACTTTCCCCGACAGGCTCAAAAAGCTCAGATCCGAGAGAGGGGTTTCCCAAGTCACCCTTGCAAAGATCGTCGGACGGACAGATAGGGCGTTCCGTAAGTATGAAACTGCTGAAATTGAACCAACCCTTTCCGTCCTCATCGCTCTCGCGGACTTCTTCGACGTGAGCCTGGACTACCTCGTCGGCCGCTCGGACGATCCGAAGCGAAACTGACATGATTTCGTTCGGATCCGCCCCCTTGAGGAAGCAATCCCTTGACATCCCTCACGAGCCTTGTACAATTTGATCGTCCCATATCGTTCGTTTACGCCCCCCAGAGGATGAAGGCAGCCCCTTCGACAGTTTGGTCCTCGGGGGTTTTCCCTTCACGAAAGGAGGAGACACCATGGGATCCAGCGATTTCCTCTTCGCAACACCAAACTTCTTGCGCGGCATGGCTTCGGTGCTTGACATGGGCGATACCCTTTCCGTCTTCAACACCACGGACACTCCCAACGACGCCGATTCTCGGGCAACGGCTGCCGATTGGCAGGCTGTCGGCCAGGATATCCGGAAGGCCTTGAAGGAATACCAAACAACGCATGCCCTCTAACCGCTCCCGATCCCTTCGCCAGGCAAAAACCACTTACGCCGTATGCACCGAGGCCTATGAAGGACCTCTTCCGTCGCCCGAAATTCTCGCTCGCTACGATCAAGTATGCCCGGGAGCAGCGGAGAGAATCCTGGTCATGGCGGAAAACCAAGCCCGACACCGACAGGAACTGGAGGCGGAGGTCATCCGTTCGCGAACCAGAGACAGCCGGTGCGGGATTTTTTGTGGCCTTGCCATCGGCATTACCAGCATCGTCTGTGGCACCGTTGCCGTGATCTGGGGACACTCCTGGGCCGGGACCCTTATTGGCACCGGCGGAGTGGCGGGTCTTGTCGGTGTCTTCATCTACGGAACAAATTCCAGCCGCGCCGAGCGCGAAGCAAAAGCTTCCCAAAACTGACATCATCGCTTCCACCCCGTCTCTTTCAACCCGCACCATCGCCGTGCAGAATTGCCCAGACAACAATGTCTGGATGTTCTTTCGAGGGGTGGAACTTCTCCGCGCGGAGTCCAGCCGCCGCCTTCATCGGACAGCCTCCTCTCCGGCGATCTCTCCGAGCATGTACGCCGTCTCAAGAGAGACGATGCTCCGGAGGTTCGTGTTTTCCCACGAATCCCCGTCGCAGGTGTCCGCGATGACGAGTCGCGCGATTCGTCCACCGTCCCGCCGGGCGAGGGAGAAGATGGAGAACTCCTCCGGCCTGTAGGGGCCGGAGATCGTGCCGGCCTGGACCGCCGCGGCCACTTCCGGGGAGGGGTTCCCTCTGCGGAAAAAGCGAAAAACACTCGAAACAACCTCATGAATCATCTTCATCACCTCTCAGTTTTTTGATTAGTCCCCGGACCTCGCCCTCGGGCCAGGCGACCATCCGGGTGCCGAGCCTTCGCGGCTGCGGCGCTCTCCCCTCGGAAATCCACTTGTACCAAGTGGTTTTCCCGACAGGGATAAGCTCCAACACCGCAGGAAGCCTGAGCAGTTTCTCCACACTTCTCCACCCCCTTTCACACAAGCGCCGCGGCGAGGGCTTTCAGCAGCCTTTCCGCCCGTTTCCGCCTCGTCGGGTCGTCGAGGCGCCCGTTGTCAGCAAGGTCGAGGACGAGATCCGCGTACTCGTCGCGATTGACGAGTATCGGCAGAAAATCCTCCGCTGCCGCGCGGAATTCTCGTGCCTCCTCTACGCCGTCTTGCAGGGTTTCCGCCGGTCCCGTTTCACCGGCTCCTTCCCCGTTTTCCTTTTGGACTCCCCCGGGCTGGCTTCCCGGGGGATGGTAGGGTTTGCGAAAAACGCAACAGGGTCTACTCCGAGTGCCTCCGCTATTTTTGAAATATCATCCATCCGAGGAATGCGGCGGCCCGTCTCGAAGTTGACAATCGTATTCCTCGAAAGCCCCACTGCCTCCGCGAGCTGCTGTTGGGTCAAATGCGCTTCTTCTCGGGCTTTGCGAAGAAAATCCAAGGCAATCCCCCCTCAAAAGCATATTTTTGTTTGCTCACATGCGCATCATAAGCCAAAAAGCAAACATTTGTCAACTTCAAAAACACAAAGACTTCTACTTGCCGACGTGCCAACGTTTGGCGACAATGAGTGCACGAACGAGAGGCGAGGGGGTGGTGGGCTTGGCGAAGGACATATCAGAGACAATCAGAGAGGTTCGCGAGAAAAGGGGCATGACTCAACGACAGCTTGCGGACATGTCCGGAGTGTCTCGCAATACAGTGATTAACTGGGAGGGGAAAAAGAGAACTCCTGACGCAGACGATATAAGACGATTGGCTCTCGCGCTCAACACCACCGCAGCCTACCTAATGGGCGAGACTGATGACCCAACCCCAAAATCACCCCCCCAAACCGAAATTCGAGACACCTTCATCTGCGATGTTCACGATGTCGAAATTCACGATTTCATCACTAGGATCATTCGTCTTCCGGTTTTTTCGAAGGCGACGATAGCCTGCGCCGGGTTCGGAAACGGAGGTATGGATGGAATCGTTGAAGAGGTGACAGAATTCCTTGAAATGCCTGCGGACGTGGTCGGGGGGATTTCTGCGGATAAAGACAAATTCCCGTTCGTCGTCAGCGTCGAAGGGGACAGCATGAAAGACGCAGGGATTCCTGACGGCTGTCAGATCGTTGTGAATCCGTTGGAGCCGGTTTATGACGGAGATCCCGCTCTGGTCCGGTTTGGAATCCAAAACGAGCTTGCGGTGAAATGGGTGTTCTGGCACAAGGACAGGAGCGTCGAAATCCGCTCTGCGTCCCTCCTTTACCCGCCCAAAACGTTTGACCGCGAGGATATCGAGCTGGGATTGTCTCATGTGGTCGGAAAAGTTATGAAAATATTAAACGACCCCAAAAGAGGGATCTAGTTCAAAAGTCAGCAATGATCAATTAAAAATAATAGACAGTTATGGACGGAGGTTTATATCGAGAAGAATCAAAGGAAAAAGGAGGCCTTTTGCGGTGACAAAAGGACACAAAAATCTAAACGCGAGCAATATTGCTTCTGAGGAAAATGTTCATGCACATTACGAGCAAAAAGCCCGCCAGAAACGAGCGCTTGACAAAGGACTTTCTCTGATTTTTGTTGATACAACTGCAAAAACTGCCCTATTCCAAGGCTCCGCCAAAGACCCCTACAAGACTTCCCTACACGAATGCACATGCATAGATTTTCAAATGAGGAATCTCCCCTGCAAGCACATATACCGCCTTATGCATGAACTTGGGCTGATTGACCTTGAGTCCCTTTTTCCCCTGCCAAATAAGGAGATTCTCAAGGTAAGGAAAGATGCCTTAAGATTGCTATCATTCCTGAAGGAAAACTGGGAGTTTTTACCCGTGAACGCGATAGAAGAAAAGTGTAGTGATCTTGTGACACTCAAAACAAAAGAGGATTCTCTATATGAAAATCGACATCAAACACCTTGACCCCAACCCTCATACGATCTTCGCCCATGAGCTCGCCGAGGCGTTCCGGAGACCGGATGTCCGGAAGGGTCTCGAAGAGCTGCTGCCGAACCTTCCCCTGGATCTCGGGGAAGACTGGATGGAGGGCTTCCAGGCCGGAGCCTTCCTCGCGTCGATCCTCCAGGCGGAATGGGAGAACGGCGAGCCGAAACCGAAGGCCGTCTCCATCTCGGTCTCCCGGGAATGGGGGCAGGCATGAGACGCGTGTGCACACGAAACACCCTCCGCGCCGCTCTTCTCCTCTTTTCCTGCGTGTTTTGCGCCGTCATTCCCGCCGCCGGGGAAAAACCCGAACTCGTCCCTGCACAGGTCCTCCGCGTCGTGGACGGAGACACGATCAAAGTCCGGGCGGACGGTTTCGAGGGAGCGGTTCGCCTCATCGGCGTGAACACGCCGGAGACGAAGCATCCTTCGAAGGGCGTCGAACCCTACGGGCCTGAGGCGGCGGCGTATACGAAGAAGATCCTCGACGGGCGAAGGGTCTTCCTGGAGTTCGACGCACAGCGTCTCGACCGATACCGGAGGGTTCTCGCCTACGTGTGGCTCTCGGAACCGAAGGACGATTCCCCGCAGGAGGTGCAGAAGCGGATGTTCAACGCCCACCTCCTCTTTGACGGGTACGCGCAGGTCATGAGCATTCCCCCGAACGTGAAGTACCAGGACGTGTTTCTCGCGCTCCAGCGCGAGGCGCGAGAGGCGAACCGTGGACTGTGGGGACTTCAAGGGGGAGCGCAGCAGAAGGAAAAGAAGACCGAAGTGTCTTCTGCGACGTACATCGGGAACGTCAAATCGAAGGTGTTCCACCTCCCCACGTGCAACACGCTCCCGAAGGAGGCAAATCGTGTGTACTTCGCCACCCGGGAGGAAGCCTTGGCGGCCGGATACCGGCCATGCAAGAGGTGCAAGCCGTGAATTAAAAGAGCCACGCCGCCCTCCGAGTTCTCCGAGTGACAGACGCGAAGGCGCTACAAGACAAGGGACGATGACAAAGAAGACTCACGTATCACGGATCATGTCAATTAACGAAAGAGAAATGACTAGATGGTATCACATATGGTATCATTCCCGAACACAAGGAGCTTGCCCATGACGAGACGTGAGAAGATCCTCGAGAAATGGCAAAGGGCCACCGATGAAAACATAGATACCGTCGAAGCAGTTCTGGGATACTACGGATTCACCTGTGTTTCCAACAAGGGCGGATCTCACAAGACGTTTTACCATCCAAAGCTTGTGGAGGCCTATACACAGGATCCTA
>DIMS01000093.1:13398-16061 GCA_002425685.1 Synergistaceae bacterium UBA5560
CTTGAGGACTTCGGCCCCGAAGGCCTTTTGACAATCCCAATAAGTGGAGGAAAAAGGGTAAAGGGAATATACCTCAGGAACATGTTGAAAGCTCTGAGTCTTGTTTTGAATGGAGGGGATTTTTCTTGAAAAGGGATCTGGAATACTACATGAATCTTCCGTACCGGATTGAAATTCAGGAACTCAGCGATCACGATGGAGGCGGAATCCTGCTGTGTATGCCCGAACTTGGAAGGGCAGTCGTCACTGGGTGCGGAGACACTCTGGAAGAGGCAAAAGAAAGCCTCAGAACAATCCAGAGGGATGTTCTGTCCATGTGGATTGAACAAGGAACAGCAATCCCCCTGCCCGACAGCATGAATACCTACAGCGGAAAGCTTTCTCTGCGAATTTCTCCCGCTCTTCATCGAACGATAGCAGAAAGGGCAAGGGAGCAGGAGTACAGCATAAACCAGTTCATCACTATAGCTTTGGAAAAAGAAGTTGTCCTTTCGTCGTCCAACAGGAGCACTTCTTCCTGCAAGGATATCCCCTCCATGCTATATGAGAGCGGCGCATTTTCTTATTCTGAACCACCGTGTGCCGACTCCACCAAGGAAGGAAAATGTGAAATATGTCAACAAGCGGCATGAAAACAAAAAACGTCACAGCATGTCCACCGTGTGTTGAACTGTTGAAATATGCCGTGACAAAGTTTTTCTTCGAAACGAACGCGAACGCCTTGTCAGAGCTATCGATTGAATATCGTCGTGAACACATAAAAAGAACGACATTGCTAAAAAAGAACAAAAAAGAACCTCTCATTTGTTGTTTCGAATTAGACCTTGGAGTTTCCGAAGAAGCGCAAGAAAAATATGCTTACAACTGGGAAATATCCATTTCTGGGTTTTTTAAATGCGTTGCGCCAATCGACAAACAAGACGAAAAGGATTTTGAAACCACTCTAGCCAGCTGCTTTTCCATCCTTTACAGCAGCGCAAGGGAGTATTTGCGAAACGCCACATCAGCAGGCATAAGAGGGTCTTTTATTCTCCCCACGGTTAGTTTCGTCAAATATCCCCAGATACAACAAGAGGAAACAGAAGAGAAGCGGTAAAGCTGGCCTTGCAGAGCTGAAAACACTCTCTCCATGAGATCGGCTTTTGGCTGAAGAATCCCGGGGTTTTGTCCGGGATTCTTCTTTACAAACCCTACGACTGGGGCACCTCCAGCATCGCCACCGCCCTTCGCTTGGCCTCCGGAGCCAGGTGAGCGTAGCGCAAGGTCATTTTCAGATCAGCATGTCCAAGCAATTCCCGCACCGTGTTGAGGTCAACCCCAGCCATAACAAGCCGGGATGCAAAAGTATGCCGCATATCGTGCCAGCGAAAGTTCTCAATGCCAGCTTCCAGAAGGACGCCGTGAAGTTCTGCTACTCCACCCGGGACGGCGGCCTGGAACTCCGGTCCGCCGAGGGAAGCGGCATCCCGCCTCTGACCTTCTCTTCCGACGAACTCCGAGAAGGCTACGTGGAGATCGTCGGGACCGTTATCCTCAAGCTGAGCCTGGAGAGGATTTAGAAAAGGTCAGCAATGGTCATTCCTTGAGTTAATGACACCTTGCTGCAAAAGTGATAAACAACTGGGAAGAGCAGATGGAAAATCTTGACCAAAGGAGCCTGCCATGAAAACCAAAAAGGGCTCGCCCAGATGTTTTTTCCTTCTTGTTGCAATCACATTCCTGCTTTTGACAGCCGCTCTCGTCTTTGCCGCACCGAGAAATGTCCCCACTACTACGGAAGCACACGGCAATACTTGACCGACAACCCCGTAAGCGATGATATTGCCGGCCTGTACAAACTGATAAAGGACAGATTCCACGGAAAGGAGGAGTTTTCCGTGACATTCAACAAAAATGATGAATTTCTCTCCGCTTTATACCACTCTTCCTACCGAAACATTTCCATACAATTTTATTCTTACCCTTTTAAATAGAAATCAAAAGCCCTCTTCTTCTGACAAGCGCCTTAATGTATTAATTGCGCAATTTAGCTCCATTATTCCAATTAGAGGAGTGATGCGAAATGCAATATCATTATTTGAATTCTTATTCATTTAAAATTAAAAAACATAGGGCGCAAGAATACTTGCACTTGGACAATATTCAAACTGAAGACGGAACATACTTCGATCTTATTACAAAAATGATTGACTATACAAATAAAATATCCGAATTCAAAGATGATGTGAATCTTGATTTTTGGGGAGAAAACCCAATAATTGAAAACCGTCATTTTTGGGGTATTTTAAATTATGGAGAGCTCGAGTCAATTCAATCAACTTTTTTTAAGTACGGAGATAGAAATGAAGAGCTTTTTAGTCCAAAGCAAAACCACATAGGGATAATAAAATTCCCATTTTTATTTTTCATGCCAAGAAATAGTATTTATGGTGTTTTAATAACTTATCAATACAAAAATGAATCAATATCTGATTCAATAAGAGATACCTTTGGGAAATATATAGCTTCTTATTATCCAAATGTAAGAGTTAAATTTGAATCTATTCATCCTTCTGGTATATTTAAAAAATTTTATTATGATGGAAACATTACGGAAATATGTCTTTTGCAAAAAAAAATACGAACAGACATTGCTGACAGCATAGGATTAGATCCGAATTTAA
>DIMS01000042.1:0-5998 GCA_002425685.1 Synergistaceae bacterium UBA5560
CAAGGACGTGAAGGGGTTCATCAACCTCGTGGGGATCGAGAGTCCGGGTCTTACCGCCTCGCCCGCCATTGCCGTCATGGTGGCGGAGATGGTGGGGCACCACCTGCCGCTTGAGGAAAAGGAAACCTTCATCTCCTGCGGGGAGGGACGGCGGGAATTCTTCTGCGAGCTCGCGCCGGAGGAGAAGGCGGCTCTCGTGGCGGAGGATCCGGACTACGGCGAGGTGGTGTGTCGCTGCGAGGGTATCACCCGGCGGGAGGTGCTGGACGCTCTGGCGAATCCTTTGGGGGCGCGGACGCTGGTGAGTCTCAAGTATCGCGCCCGAGTCACCATGGGCCGTTGTCAGGGGGGATTCTGTCTTCCCCGGATCGTGCGCATTCTCCGGGACGAATTCGGCTACGATCCGGAGGATTACTTCCTTCGGGGCGATTCCTCTCCGCTCTTCGTGGGAAAGGTCCGGGAGGACGCGGTACTCCGCACGTCCGTCTTTGCGGAAGGGGTGCGGCCATGAAGTGCGAAATTCGCGGCGTGGTGGTTATCGGTGGTGGTCCCGCGGGGCTCGCGGCGGCTCTTTCCGCAGTGGAGGCGGGATGTCGCGATGTGCTTCTTCTCGAACGGGACATCCGCCTCGGGGGCATTTTGAATCAGTGCATCCATGACGGCTTCGGTTTGCATGCGTTCGGCGAGGCTCTTTCCGGTCCGGAATACGCGGCCCGCTATATCGACAGGGTGCGAACGCACGACATCGAGGTGCGCACGGGAAGCATGGTGCTCTCCCTGTCGCGGGACAGGGTTCTCGAAGTCAGTTCCCGGAACGGCTACGGCACGATACGGGCCGATGCGGTGGTCCTCGCCATGGGCTGCCGGGAGCGAACCCGGGAGGCGCTGTCCATTCCGGGAGCGCGTCCCTCGGGGATCTACACGGCGGGGGCTGCCCAGAATCTCATGAACCTGGAGAACATTCTTCCGGGGAGGCGAGCGGTGATCTTGGGCTCCGGCGACATTGGCCTCATCATGGCCCGGCGCATGGTTCTGGAGGGCGCTTCCGTGGAGGGGGTCTACGAAGTGTTGCCCTATGCGAGCGGTCTTCCGCGGAACCTGCGGCAGTGTCTCGACGACTACGGCATTCCTCTGCACCTGTCCACCACCGTCACGGAAGTCCTGGGTAAGGGACGCCTCGAAGGGGTTGTGGTCTCCCGGGTGGACGAGAGCCGTTCTCCAATTCCGGGGACGGAGCGGGAGGTTCCCTGTGACGTGCTGCTCCTCTCCGTGGGACTGATTCCGGAAAACGAACTCGCCCGTGGGTGTGGAATCTCCGTCGATTTCCGGACCGGCGGCGCCGTGGTGGACGAGACGTTCATGACGGATGTTCCGGGTGTGTTCGCCTGCGGCAACGCACTCCACGTGCACGACCTGGTGGACTGGGTCTCCGTCGAGGCCTCCGAGGCCGGTCGCGAAGCGGCGGACTGGGCGGCGGCCTTCCGGAGAGGCAGGGAACCGGAGGTGCTTGTCTCCCTCCCCGTGAAGGCGGGCGAGGGGGTTCGGTATGTCCTTCCCGGACGTCTCCGGGGTGGGCGGGATGCCGTTCTTTCTCTGCGGGTGCTTGCTCCCGGAAGGAATCGGGATGTGATTCTGCGCGTTGAAGGCAGGGACGTGCTGCGGCGAACCTTTCCCAGAGTGCACCCGGCGGAGATGCTGCGCCTCGCCGTCCCTGGAAGCGATCTTCCTCCGGGGGGCGTCGTGGAGGTGGTGTCCTCATGAGCGGGGCCCGGCTTCCGTCGCACCTGAAATTTCTCTGTGTGGTCTGCCCGAATGGCTGCGATCTGGTCGTCGCCGTGGAGGGCACGTCGCCGCCGAAAGTGCTGGAGGTGACAGGGCATCGCTGTCCCCGCGGCGTGGACTATGCTGTCTCGGAGGTGGAGCGCCCTCTGCGGAGCATTGCGAGCAGTGTTCGGGTCCGGGGTGGGGAGATGTCTCTCGCGAGCGTTCGCACGGATCGCCCCATTCCTCTGGAATCGGTTTTCGGCGTTATGGAGGAAATCCGGCGATGTGTCGCGGAAGCTCCCGTCCGAATCGGGGACGTGCTTCTGGAGAATCCCGCCGGAACGGGCTGTCGGATTCTGGCGACGCGGAATGTGGAGCATCTGGAGAAAAGGGGGTGTCAAAGGGGCTGAATCTGGAGGAGGCACCGTTGGAGAACACTCCGGCAACGCGGAAGTGGCGTGTGGTTTCGGGATGAGAGAAGCGAGAGATCTCGAAAGGGGGACGTGTTCCATGCGAAAAAGTATTCTGTGGGCATTTGTGCTGCTCTTCTGCGCGGTGACGGTCGTGATGCCTCTTCACGGCGCGGCGGAAGCGCGGACGTATCGGGTGAACATCGCCACGGCCACGACCGGCGGGGCCTATTATCCCATCGGGAATGCCATGGCCCAGATCTGGACGAAGAAGCTCGATGGCGTCAAGGCCGCTGCACAGTCCACGGCGGGAACACCGCAGAACGTGGAACTTCTGATGAACAGCGAAGTGCAGATCGCCTTCGGGCAGAATGGCGTCTGTTTCTACGCCTTTAACGGGAAGGGCGTCTACGAAGGAAAACCGGGTTTCCCCTTCACCGATATTCGGGGTGTTCTCTCCCTCTATCCCAACGTTATGCATTTCATCGCCCTGAAGGACGCGGGAGTGACGAGCATTGCGGACTTCAAAGGCAAAAAGATCGTCCCCGGGCAAGTTGCAAGTGCCACGGAGATCAACACCCGGGAGATTCTCGGCATCTACGGTCTCAATTACATGAAGGACGCGGGAGAGACGAACGTGAACGCCGACTTCGTGGGCTACAACGAAGCGGTGGACCTTCTGAAGAACCGCCAGGCCCAGGGAACCCAGATCGCCGGAGGAGTCCCCACGGCGGCGGTGCTTGATCTCCTTTCCTCCGGGGAGATGGTCCTCGTGGACATCGAGGAGGAGAAGGCGAAGGAAATCGCCGCGAAGTATCCCTGGTATTTCCCCTACACCATCAAGGCCGGAACGTATCCCAATCAGGACAAGGATGTCCACACCGTAGCCCTTGCGAACATTCTCTTCACCCGGGCGGATGTTCCCGACGAACTCATCTATATGCTCACAAAGGCCGTCTACGACTATCACGAGGACCTTGTCCGCGCGCACAAGGCCACCGAGGCGACCACCCTCGAAAACGCCATGAACGGCATGACCATCCCTGTTCACCCGGGTGCAGTCAAGTACTTTGAGGAACAAGGTATCGCCGTTCCCGACATCAAACCGGCTCAGTAAGGTTTTCCTTTCCTCGGGGGTGGCGTTCTCCTCGGGGCGCCGCCCTCACGAATCTGCAGGAACGGTCTTTCATGCCGAGGGGTCGAAGAGAGGTGATCAATGATGGCCGATGCAAGACAACCGTCGGAGATGGCGGAAAACCCCTCCCGAGCGGCAACCGGGACGATGGAGCCGGAAGCGGGGGAGATTCTCGAGGAAAAAGCGCTGGAGGAAAAAGCCGAGCGCGTTCTCGAAAAAGTCGAAGTGGAATCACGGTTCCGCCGCTACACGGGCAAGTGGGCACTCGCGGTTTCCGTTGTGGCCGTGGCCATGTCGTGTTTCCATCTCTACACGTCGGGATTCGGCGTACTCATGGCCATGAAACAGCGCAGCATCCACCTTGCGTTTCTGTTTGTGCTGACTTTTCTCCTCTATCCAGGGTCGAAGAATGCTCCGAAAAAACGCCCCTCCGTGATGGACATGCTCTGGCTGGCCGTTTCCGTTTCGTCGGCACTGTACATCACGTTCATGTTCGATGCCTTCAGCATCCGCGGTTCCGCCGTCCTGTCCGACTACGTCATGGGGACCGTCCTCATCGTCTGCATCCTCGAAGCGACGCGGCGGTCCGTGGGAAAGGAACTCATGTGGTTGGCCATCGTCTTTCTCCTCTACGGCTTTTTCGGGGACTACATCCCCGGTGTGCTGGGGCATACGGGTTTCACCTTCAAGCGTATTATCTACCAATTGTACCTGTCGTCGGAGGGTATCTTCGGTGTTGCCCTGGGCGTCTCCTCCACGTACATCTTTCTGTTCATCCTTTTCGGCGCCTTTCTCAACGCCACGGGGATGGGGCAGTTCATCAAGGATATCTCTCTCACCCTGGCGGGGCGTACCATCGGTGGTGAGGCGAAGGTGGCCATCATCGCCAGCGGGCTCATGGGCATGATCAACGGTAGTGCCGTGGGCAACGTGGCCGCCACGGGAACGTTCACGATCCCTCTGATGGTGCAGAAGGGATTCCGCCCTGTCTTTTCCGCGGCGGTGGTGGCCGTGGCGGGAACGGGAGGCATGATCATGCCCCCCGTCATGGGCGCGGCGTCGTTCATCATGGCGGAGTTCCTGGGAATCCATTACGCCAAGATCATGCTCGCCGCAGCCATTCCCGCCGTGCTCTACTACCTGGCGGAGTATGCGGTGGTCCACATCGAGGCGGTGCGGCTGGGGATGCGTAAGCTCTCCGCCGAAGAGATTCCCAGCCCGTGGAAAGTCCTGCGCGAGCGGGGACAGCTTCTCATCCCCATCGTGGTGATCGTCTATCTGCTTCTCGTGGGACGCACGCCTCTCTATGCGGCGTTCTACGGCATCGTGGCCTCCGTTGCCGTGAGTTTCCTCAGCAAAGCCACCCGCATGTCCCTGAAGACCTTCCTCGGCGCACTGGAGCAGGGAGCCCGGGGAGCGGTCTCGGTGGGCATGGCCTGCGCGGTGGTGGGTAACGTCATCGGCGTGGTAAACCTCACGGGGCTTGGGCTGGTCCTCGGGGACAACATCGTCTCCCTCGCGGGAGGAAACGTGCTTTTTACGGTGTTTCTCACCATGGTGGTGAGCATCATTCTTGGCATGGGGCTGCCCACCACGGCGTGCTACATCGTCACCGCCACCATCGCTGCTCCCGCACTGCTGCAGCTTGGCGTGGAACCCCTTGCGGCCCACATGTTCGTCTACTATTTCGCCTGTCTCTCCAACGTGACACCTCCCGTCGCCATCGCCTCCTACGGTGCGGCGGGCATCTCGAACCAGAAACCCGCTGAGGTGGGGTGGACGGGGTTCCGCATTTCCCTCGCAGCCTTTCTCATTCCCTTCACCTTCGTCTACAATCCACAGCTCCTTCTCGTCGGGGGCAACGCCGTCTCCATCTCCATGGCTACGGGGACGAGCATCGTCGGCGTAATTGCCCTCGCGGCGTCGCTCCAGAACTTTCTCCTCGCGCCCCTTTCGCTGCTCCAGCGGGCCATGCTCTTTGCCGGAGCGGTGCTGCTCATCTTCCCCGGAATCGAGACCGACGCGGCGGGGACGGTTCTCGTCCTTGCGGTCTGGCTCTGGCAGCGCCGGGATGTTTCCCGGGGAAGGCGTGCGCCGGAGGGCATTCCCGTAGGGGGCTAATGAGTCAAATGGTGTGACAAACGTGTACAAATGAGTACAATGGCAGGAAGGCACTCCTTCGAGGCGCGGTGATACGGAAACAATTCGACACCGCGCCTCGAAGGGTTTTCAGGCCGCGAGAAACACTGTCGGGGAGGGGCTCCGAATACGCCGTATTTCTGTACGGCCGAGTCGGAAGAAAGGGGCGATGGTGTGTGCGGATCGGCGCGAAACTGACAGGCGCTTTTGCCGCGGTGACGTTCGTGTGCGCCGCGGTGGGATTTCTCGGATCCTTTGGCATCCAGCGGACGGCCGGGCAGGTGGAGGACATGGCGGAGGTGCGCCTGCCCCGTGTTCGCTGCCTTCTCCTGCTTCAGGAAAGCCAGCAGGGAATCCGGGCGGCGGAGCGGAGCCTTCTGAACCTCGCCGCGTCGGCGGAGGAACGTCGCCGGGCTTACCAGGACCTGGAGATCCAACGGAAGAAGACCGGGGAGAATCTGGAGACGCTTGCAGCTCTTCAGGGGCACGCCACAGAGGCAGACGGGCTCTTTCAGGCTTTTCGCAGCGCCGAGGCGGAACGCACCAAGGG
>DIMS01000042.1:6037-12378 GCA_002425685.1 Synergistaceae bacterium UBA5560
GAGGTGGCTCATCAGAAATGGCTCCTGGACCTGAGCCGGGCGGTCATGACGGAAATGCCCTTCCGCGGCAACGTGGATGCGGCGGAAAGTGCCATGGGGAAATGGCTCGCCTCCTTCAGTGTGAAAAACCCCGCACTGGTGGATCTCTTCGGACCGCGCATTTTGGAGCAGTACAAGGTTCTTTACGCCGCGGCGGAGGACATTCGGGAGCAGCTCAACAGGGACGACATCACCGACGAAGACATGGGCGACATCCGCTCCGCTTTCGCCTATGAATGTCTTCCTGCGGCGGATGCCATCGGGGATATCTTCGACCGGGCGCGGAAGATCGTGGGTGATGCGGTGGCGATCCAGAAGGCGATGAACAAACAGGTGCTCGAAACGAACGGTGCAGCCTTCGATACCGCGATTGCCGCGCTGGACGCTCTCGTGAGCGCCGAGCTTCAGGCGGTGGATGCCGCGAGGGCAGAGGCGGCTGCGGTTTCTTCCGGAGCGGGACGTCTTGTTTTCGTGGGCATTGCCGTGGGTGCCGGACTCTCCATTCTGCTGGGGTTCCTTCTCACCCGGAGCATTACGCGACGGCTGGGACGCGTTATGGCTCTGGCGAACCGTGTAAGGGAGAAGGATCTCTCCGCAACAGCGGACGTGGACGGCGCGGCGGGGAGCGACGAACTGGGCGACCTGAGCCGAACCTTCGCGGACATGACGCTTTCCCTTCGGGACATCGTGTCGGGCATCGCCGTCGAGGCGGACGAGGCGGGGGGGCGTTCCGAGGCCTTGGCTGCCCTTGCCCAGGAAGCTCTGGCGAGTATGGAGGAGGTCAAGGCGTCGGTGGATCGTGTCGTGTCCTTCGCCGAGACGAATCAGGACGTGCTGCGCAAAGCCGACGAGGGCGTCCGGGACGTGGCGGAGAGTGCTTCGGGAACGGCGAAGAATGCCGGGGAGAGCGCGGAGGAAATGGGTGCGGTGACCGAGATGGTCCGGAACGCTTCCGCGTCCCTGGCCGGTACGGTGAAGGAGATGCACGCCCTCGAGGAACGGAACCGCGAGATCGTCGGTCATATGGAGCGCCTCGACGGGGCCGTGGCGGAAGTCTCTTCCTTCGTGACCACCATCACGGGCATTGCGGACCAGACCAACCTTCTGGCCCTGAACGCCGCCATCGAGGCGGCCAGAGCAGGGGAAGCGGGACGCGGTTTCGCCGTTGTCGCCGAGGAAGTGCGGAAGCTCGCCGAGGAATCCGCCCAGGCGGCCAAGCGGGTGCAGGATCTTATCGGCTCCCTGAGGACATCCGCCAAGACCTCTGTTGCCGCCACGGGAGAAATGGCGGAGGTGCTCACGAGAACCCTGGCGGATTCCATCGCTTCGGGGAAGCGGCTTGATCTCTCCGTGGAGCGCATCATCCGCACGAGCGACCTGATCCGCAACATGGCTGCCGCTGCGGCGGAACAGTCCGCGTCCAGCAGTGAGATGACCGAGGCGCTCGGTGCGGTGACCCGTTCCACTGAGGCCATGGTGGAGGCCATCCGGGGCATCGAACGTGCCTCGGAGGAGACCGCGGCGGCGGCGGAGAGCGTTGCCACCGAATCCCAGGCGCTGGCGGAGAGTTCGGGGCGAATGACCGCCCACGTCTCCCAGTTCCGCCTTACCGGGGTGGAAACACCTCGCGTTGCGCTGTCGGGTGGCAAGAGGAACGACGCACGGACAGCGTGAGTTCGCGTCTCATCCGTCCGGAGCTTCCTCCGAATACGCCTCGACCGATGTGATGTTGCCGATGATGCGGAGCCTGGAGTAGGTGCGTGGGAAAAAGTCGAGGCACATCAGTTCGGAATGGATGGATCTGGTCTTGCCGGGGGAGACGTTCAGAGTGGAGTGAATGCCGTGGTGCATAAAGCCGGTCGCGAGCTCGGGCAGCTCGTTGAGGCGGTAGCGGGGAAGCGTTTCGATTGCGTCTTCGTCGAGACGGCTGATGATGTTTCCAGGGTTTTTTCGTTACCGCAATGAGCGCGTTTCTGACGTCGTCATCCCCGGCGTATTCTTCCTTGAAGACCTGGAGGTTGTGGCAGAAAAAAGCGTCGTAGACAATATCCGTCCAGTCGAAGAGAACGATCTTTTCGGAGAGTTGCGGAGGAAGCGCCGACATGGCCTGATCGCACAGGAGTCGCACCTCCTCCGCTTTCCGGAATTCCTTGTCGAGCGCCGGAATCGGCTTGCGCCTGTCGAAGACGAGGTTGTTGCTATGCTACATTATGTCGACGATCACGATGGCCACGCGCTCTCTTGTCCGCAGGCGGCCCATGTCATGACGTCGTACAGATATCCCCCGTGAATTTCCTGTCGTTGATGCAGGGGTTTCACCTTCGGGATTCGATGTGTCCGAGAGTGGTATTGAAGAACGAAGTGCTTCGCATTGCCTTCACCTCCGGCTTTCCGATTGGAGAAGAGGATTCTTCGTCAGAGTGTCCGTCGAATTGCAAACTGTGGGTTTTCGTCGGGCACGTCTTGTGATGGATTCTCCGCGGGGAGTTCGCACGGGACGGTTTCTTCCGGGGGCGTGTCGAATTCCATTCCCAGCAGAAGATATTCCGTCGAAAGACCATGACGCCGGTAAAACCTGCGCGCTCCTTCGTTTTCCTGCATGACCCCCACTTCGATCTCGTCCATGCCGCGTTCCCTGGCTCTGTTGACGGCATATTGCAACAAGCAGGCCCCTGCGTGTTTGCCCCTGTGTTCTTCGGAGACGATCAGTTCGTTGATGAGAGCCGTTCCGTTTCTGTGGTACAAGCTCCGGTAGAAAAGGAGCGAGAGAAATCCGATCACCTCGTCCTCGTGCTCGCACACGTAGTTCTCGTATGTTTCGTCCTGTGCACTCATGTTCACGAAGTGGCGCCGCAGGTCGTTTTCGTCGAGGAGATGGTCCTCTCCGAGGGCTGTGCTGAGTTCCTCAAGGAGGGATGCCACGCGAGGAAGGTCCGCTTCGATCATTTTTCTGATGCGCATGTTTGCCTCCATGGTGATCGGTCCTCCCGTGGTTTCGGTATGTACTGTACTCTCCGGGGGGCGGGAGACTCGTCCTGTCGAGTCCCGGTTCATATCCGTTCTTCGGGGACCGGCAGGTTCTGTTGTCTGCAAAAGGTCAACCTGTCCCAGTAACCTCGCTGAAAAACGATTTTCGAATCGACGATCCGGAAAAAACCACACCCTCTCAGCCCCAGAGGGTCGCGCCATTCCATGATGGCCCATTCTCCATCCTCGAACATGTTTTCGACGATACAGGTCATGTTTGCGGCGGCGAAACTGTCCGTGAACATTTTTCGGATGGCCTCGCGCCCCTTGATGGGGTCTCCTGCCGCGACCTGGTGGTTGACGGCGTCATCGCTGTACAGGTCAGCCAGGGAATCCGGGTCCGCGTTGTTGAATGCCTCCACGAATTTTTGCAACACATGTTTAGGGGTCATCGTGCGTTTCTCCTGTGAGAGGTATGTTTTCCCTCTGGACGATTCGTGCTGTTTTCGGCTTAACGCCGGCTTGTGGTGGTTTGAGCGGCACGGCATGCATCCTCAACCTGGTTCAGTTGTCTGAAACAATATTTGTCTTGTTCTCTGTGTTCGTACAGCTTGACGGGTAGAATAAGACAATGCCTACGCACGCGTCAAGCATCAGAGGTTTTGGCGAGACTTATTGAATACCTGTAGACTTCGAGACCTGAAGTTGAAAAAGTTTTCGAAAGCGGAGACAATGAAAATCGCCCTCTGAAGCGGAAAGCATTCTCACAAGAGACCTACTCTAAATACTTAATAATAAATTTAAATTTATTTTATTAAAAATTCAATCAAGAGAGAAAGAATCCCTTGTCCTGTCTGTATAACTGGCGTACCATGGGGAAAATGGCAAGGCTTTCCGGTGAGGGAGCGGCTGAAGTCTTTCTTTCAGGGAATGATGCCTGTGTTTTCTCGCCGGGAGCGATATGATGATTCGGTTTCCGTCGGGAAATGTGTCGGGAGGTGAGTGCTGTTCATGCGTCAGGGAGATGAGTTGCGCATCGTGGTGCCTGATGCCATTGAGTATCTTGCTCCACTTCAGCGGCTGGTGGACGAGCTGGCCGCGAAGATCGGTTTTGAAGAGATGGCCCGGGGAGAAATACAGCTCGGTTTCGAGGAAGCGTTCGCCAATGTGGTAGAACACGCCTTTGATCCCGACGAACAGGCTTCCTTCGAGGTTCGTCTTCGGATGGTTCCTCTGGGAATGGAGATCGTGGTGCACGACGAGGGGCTTCCCTTCGACCCAGGCCTTGTGCCGGAGTACGCTCCGGAACATCTCAAGGCGGGAGCCCTTTCCGAAGGGCAGGGAGAAGGCGGACTCGGCATCTTTCTCATGCGACACCTCATGGACGAGGTGGCCTTCGTCAACCTCGGGAGAAAGGGCAAGGAAACCCGGCTGATCAAGTATCTGCCGAGAAAATCCGTGAGAGAACTCTCGCATGGAGAGGAATTGGCCGCCTGGGAGACGCCCATCGAGGAAAAAACCGCAGTCTCCGTCTCGCCGCCGGAGCGGATTGCCTATTCCATCCGTCTTCTTGAGCCCCGGGACGCGGTGGAGGTAGCCCGTTGCGCCTACCGGGCCTATGGATATTCCTACCCGAACCCTCACATCTTCTTTCCCGACCGGGTGGTTGACCTGAACGCCCGGGGGAGCCTCGTCTCCGCCCTTGCGGTGACTCCGGAGGGGGATATCATGGGCCATGCCGCGCTCGAAGTGCCTTCCGGCGAAGCCGGGGCCCCCGTCGAGATCGGCATGGCTTTTGTCAAACCCGCTTATCGAGGGCAGGGGTGTCTGCATGATCTGACCACCTTTCTTCTCGACGAGGCGCGTCAGAGAGGCTTCGGCGGAGCGTACGTCCAGTCCGTGACCACCCATCCGGCTTCCCAGAAGGCTGCCCGTTCCGTGGGATTCCGCGAGTGCGGACTCTTCGTCGGCGCCTACCCCGAGACCATGAATTTCAAGAAGCTCGGCGGCGAGGCGGGACAACGCCTGAGTCTGGTTCTGGCCTTCCTGCCGCTGGTCGCCTTTCCTGCCGAAACGCTGCACTGTCCTCTGCGGCACCGGAGAATGCTCGAGCGCCTCTTCGCGGAGCTGGACATGCATCCGCGCATGGTCTTTCCGCGTGGTCTGCGCCCGGAGCTGTCCCCGGGGCAGGGCGAAATGCGCGTGTCCGTTACGGAGGCTACGGCGGCGGCGGAGATCAACCTCGTTGTGCTCGGAATGGAGACGAAAGCGGCGGTACGGGCGGTGGTGCGGCAGCTTTGCCGAAAAAGAATCGAGTTCATCTCTCTGCGGCTTCCTCTCAGAGATCCGGCGACGCCCTTTCTCTGCGACGCCCTGGAGGAAGAGGGGTTTTTCTTCGCGGGGGTTCTTCCCCACGCTTCCCGGGGACCTTTCCTCCTTTTGCAGTACCTGAACAATCAGATCATCGACTATGGCAGGGTCAGAATCGCCTCGGACATTGCGGGAGACCTGCTGTCCTATATTCGTTCCTGCGATCCCGGCGAGGATGTGCCGCCGTCTTCCCCGGGAAACGGAAACGCCTGAAGTGCCTGTTTCCGGAGAACGCGTGGTGGTGCTCCATGCCCGTCCTTTCAACGGGGCGGTCCGGAGGGGGAAGTGTGTGGATGCGCCGCGTTGACGTGTGTTGTGAGGAGGAATGGTTATGGCGCGATGTATGGGCTGCACGGGATGCCCGGAGGAGGACACTTCCCGGGAGCGAGGAGATGTCGATGGAATGCCGGAAAGAACATGGAAGGACGGGCTGAGAGAATACACCTCCGGGAACGGCGCGGAGGACGCGTGTGACGGGGGGCTTTTCCCCGCCGCAGATGCCCTTTGTTCCCTTGAGGACGCCTTTGTCTTTTCTCCGGAGCGAGACGCTCTTTTTACGGAGGCACTTTTCGAGAATTACCTGCACCAGTACGAGCGACACCCCTTTCTCCGCGCTCTTGCGGCCCGCGGCGGATTTTCCCCGGAACGGGCGAAAGCCTCGGGAGATATCTATGGCATCCCTTCCCTTTTCGTGGGGACGCTCAAGCTCCATCGTTTCTGCTCCGTTCCGGACGAGGAGATTGTCCTGACGCTCACCAGTTCGGGAACGAGCGGTCAGAAAACACAGCTTTTGCTGGACACGCCCTCTCTCGCCAGGCTTGAGGCGCTCTCCCGGTCTGTCTTCCGGGGGCTCGGTTTTGAAGGTGCCGAACCTGTGCACTATCTGCTCTTCGGGTACGAGCGGGAGCACGCCGGAGCGGTGGGAACGAGCTGGAGCACCGAACAGAAGATGGCCTGTGCTCCGG
>DIMS01000042.1:12396-17839 GCA_002425685.1 Synergistaceae bacterium UBA5560
GCCGTTGCCGCGGCCCGGCGGATTGCCGAATTGGCCGAGGACGCGCCGCTCCGGTTTCTCGGATTTCCCGCCTTCATGTACCGTGCCGTGGAAGAGCTGCGGAAGATCGCTCCCGGACTCCGGGTCGATCCCCGGAGCTTCGTCATCGCCGGAGGCGGATGGAAGAACCACGCGGGAATTCCCCTGAGCCATGAGGCATTCGCCCGTTTCTTCGAGGAATCCCTGGGGCTGCCGAGGGAGAACGTGCGGGACGTGTTCGGCATGGCGGAGCACGGTGTTCCCTATGGAGCGTGCCGCTATGGGCATCATCACGTACCCGTCTTCGGGCGGCTCTCCGTCCGGGATCCCAGGACACTGAAGGTGCTCCCTCACGGTGCCGAGGGGCTCTTGCATCTGCTCACTCCCTACAACACCGCCCAGCCGAACTGCTCTCTTCTTGCCACCGACGTGGCCCGCCTCGAGGAGGACTGCCCCTGTGGTCTTCCCGGAACATACATTGCTTCGGTCCGGCGGGGAGGTACGTCCAAGCACAAGGGATGCGCCATCGCGGCCCAGGAGATCCTGGATCGCATGGCCCGTACGGGCGCGTGAGCGGAGGCCCTCCTGCCCGGTGTCTCAATGGATGGCTCGATGCGGGCGTCGGTGTTCCACCGTCGGGTTCCCTGTTCCGCGGTGCTGCATAGGCCGTGAGAGTTCCGAGAAAGACGAAATGTGAAGGAGAGAGGATCATGGAAGCGACCCAGCACCACTACTTGTTCGGTGAGTTTCTCGAGCTGCCCCAGGATCTGCCCGAGGCAACGGCGGCCCGATTTTTCAACGAGGCGTTTCTCGCGGAACGATCCCGTGCCTTCGCGGCGGTTCCCGTGGACGATGTGCTTGGGGTGCTGCACCGAACGGGAAGATTGCTCGTCGATCCCGAAGGTTCTTATCGCAGGCGCATTCTGGAGAGCATGCCCACCGTGACGGGCTACTCCCCGGCGCTCGTGGAGAAGGGTGTGGAGGTGCTGGGGACGCTGCTCTCCCGGACGTTTCTCCAGGAGCGCCTCGCCTGTCTGGGGAACTACCGGGTGCTGGACTGTTTCGTCCCCTGGGGACGGGGGAGACTCTCCCGGGCGGTTCCGCTCGGGGCGGTCTGTCACGTCGCTGCGGGAAACATCTTCCTCGGTTCCGTCGATTCCCTTGTGCTCGGCATTTCGACGAAGAACGTGAATGTGCTCAAGATTTCCCGCCAGGATCCGCTTTTCCCGTTTCTTTTTCTCGAGGCGCTTCTCGAAGCCGATCCAAAGGGGCTTGTCACGCCCTATCTTGCCATCACGTCCTGGAGCAGGCGTAATGCGGCGGTCGTGTCCCTCGTGAAGCGGGTTTTCGACGGTATTCTGCTTTTCGGCGGTGAGGATGCCGTGCGGGAATACAAGAAGGACCTCGCTCCGAAGACGCAGCTTCTCGCCTTCGGCCCGAAGATCAGTTTCGGCGTCGTGACGGAAGGGCTCGACGACGAGGCGCTCCGGGAGGCCGCGACGGGGTTCGCCCTCGATGTCACGCTCTGGGAGCAGAGAGCCTGTACGAGCTGCCAGAATGTCTTTGTGGAGGATGCAGGAGCGGACGCACCGGATCTCTTCGGGGACGAGTCCTCCTATGCGGTGCGTTTTTCCCGTTATTTCGCGGATGCCCTGGCGGCGCAGGCGGAGGCCTTTCCGCCCGGAAGGGCGGAGCTGGACGAGCTGGTGGAGATCCGCAAGGAACGGGAACTGGCTGCGTGGAAAAGCTTTCAGGGGAAGGCGCGATTGTTCGAAGTCGCCGGCGGTGACGCCGCGGTGATTCTTCAGGAGGGGGCGGACGTAGTGCCCTCTCCGCTGAACCGGACGGTCTACGTGAACCGTGTGCGGCGGATCGAGGATGTGACCGAGGGCAATCTCCGCGTTATGGGCTACTACATGTCCACCGTGGGTCTTGCGGCGCCGGAGGAACGGCTGCAGAGTTCTCTGGAGGCCATGCTCGGTCTGGGAGTACTCCGTTTCTGTCGTCCCGGCACGATGGGGCTCGGTGCCGATCCGTCCGCGCCCCACGACGGGGTTTTCATTCCTCTGCAGCTCGTGCGCTTCGTGAACCGGGAGGACATCTCCCCGGACTCGCTCGGTCAGGATTTCCTCCTTCGGGAGAGCGGGGACCGGGAGCTGCTCGCCCGGGTCAACGCCATTCTGGAGACCGCCACGGCGAGCCCCTTCTATCGGGAGCGCTATGCCTCGCGTGCGCTTTCTCTTCCTCTCGCATCACTGGAAGACCTGAAAAACGTTCCCTTTCTCGAAAAGGCGGACCTGGCGGCCCATTGCCCTCCCTTCGACACGGCCATGCTCACCCGGGATCCCCGGGGAGCCTATTTCTTCGCCTCCGGGGGCACTTCGGGAAAACCCCGCTACGTCGCGTGGTCTGCCGAGGAGTTCGACCTTGCGGGAAATATCACGGGGCGGGGATTTCGGATGCTGGGAATCGGCCCGGAGGACACGGTGGCGAATCTCCTCCGGGCGGGGGCGCTCTGGACGGGATTTCTCGCCTTCGATCGGGCACTCGAGGAGACGGGGTGTCGCATTCTCTCCATGACCTACAACCAGAGTGACGAGGAAACCCTGGAGATGCTTGCCACGTTTCGCCCCACGGCGATCATGGCCATGTCCAGTGCTCTCGTCTCTCTCGCGGAGGTGGTGGAGCGAACGGGCTGGAGTGGTTCGGTGCCGAAGGTCTTCTTTACGGGAGAGCCTCTTCCCGAGTCGGCCCGGGAGTACGTATCGCGGCTCTTCCGAACCGAGTGCATCGCCTCGCCGCTCTATGGCGCCGTGGAGATCGGTCCCATGGGATACCAGTGTCCCCATTGCAGCCCCACGGAATTCCACGTCACCGATGAATGGTGTTACATGGAACTTCTGGAGGACGGAGAAATCGTGGCCACCACACTGGAGAGGCGCCTTCATCCTCTGATCCGCTATCGTCTGGGAGACCGGGCGGAGTGGGTTGCGGGGGCATGTGCATGCGGCTCCCGGTCGCCCCGGTTCCGCCTTCTCGGCAGGACCGACGACTACGTGCGGGTTCACTTCGGAAAACTGTATCTGGAGGAGGTCGCCCAGGCACTTCGCGTCTTTCCGGAGCTTTCCTCGGATTTTCAGATCGTTGTGGACCCGTTGGGAGAGCGCGCTCGGGTGACCTTCACCGTGGAAATCCTTCCGGGACGCCTTTCCGGGCCCCCCAGGACCCAGGAGTCCAGGGATACGGCGGAACTGGAGCGGCGCATCTGCGACGCCATCGTCGCCAAGGCGAAGGTCTACGCGGATCCGCGCAATCTCAAGCTTGAGGAACTGGTGGCCCGGGTCGTTCCGCCGCAGTCCATCCCCCGGGTGCAACGCACAGGGAAAATCCGTCGCATCGTGGACAGGAGAGTCTGAGGAGGGAGGGACTCATGCGTTCCGCCCGTACCGCATCGATGAAGGAAATGAAGGAATGGGCGCTCTTTTTTCTCCCTCTGATGGGAGTGCTCGGGGTTGCCGCTTCCAGGAACGCGCCCTGGGCTCCCGTGTCGGCGTCGACATTACAGAGTTTCGCCGCCATCTTCATCAGCATCGTGCTGGAGGCCATGCCCTTTGTTCTGCTGGGTGTCTTCGTCTCCTCGCTCATTCAGTTCTTCGTCTCCGAGGAAATGATAACCCGTCGCCTTCCCCGGGGGACTGCGGGAGGGCTTGTCGCCGCGTCCCTCCTGGGGTTCGTTTTTCCCATCTGCGAGTGTTCCAGCGTGCCCATCATGCGGCGCCTCGTCCACAAGGGAGTTCCTCTTCACGTGGGAGTGACGTTCATGATGGCCGCACCCATCGTCAACCCGGTGGTGCTGCTCTCCACCTATTATGCCTTCGGGGGAAACGTCCTCGCTGCGTTGGTACGGGCTGCTTTGGGCATGCTCGGCGCTATGGCGGTGGGATATGCGGCGACGAAGGGGTTTTCGCGGAAGGATGTGCTGCTTTCCCGGGGACTGCCCGAGAGAGACCTGTGCGGCTGCGGTCATCATCATGTCCATGAAGATCATGGTCACGATCACGGAGCAGGGAGTTGCTGTTGCTGCGATCATGAGCATGGACACGAGACGGTCCGCTCCGAAGGCACGCCGGGAGCGCTCGTCCTCGTTGAGAACGTCCTGCGGCACACCGGAGCGGAGCTCTT
The DNA here is from genome assembly GCA_002425685.1 of Synergistaceae bacterium UBA5560. Lineage (GTDB taxonomy): Bacteria > Synergistota > Synergistia > Synergistales > Aminiphilaceae > Aminiphilus. Next base: position 16,597 of record DIMS01000042.1, read on the forward strand.
TTCGGTGGGGCGTTTTCTCATCCTCGGAGCGTTCATCTCCGCTCTGGCCCAGACGGGCTTCTCCTGGAATCTTCTGACCGGCGTAGGGCAGCATCCGGTTCTCTCCGTGGTTGTCATGATGATTCTCGCCTTTGTCCTGTCCCTTTGTTCCGAGGCGGATGCCTTCGTTGCCAGGACTTTTGTGGGGGCCTTTTCTCCGGGGGCGGTGACGGCGTTCATCCTCCTGGGGCCCATGATCGACGTGAAGAACGTACTCATGCTGCTGGAAGGGTTTCGCGGGAAATTCGTGCTCTTTCTGACAGGTGCGGCCTTTGCGGTGTGCTTCGTGCTCTCCGTGGCGGTCAACATCGTGCGCTTCTAGGAAGAGGGTGCGCGACATGCGACGTTTCGATCCCGATGAAACGCTCTGGTTTGTTCTGCTTCTCGGATACGGCCTTTACATGACCTTTCTTCTCGTCTCCGGAGACGTGCGTTATTTCATGCATCCCCGCATGTTTCCCTTCATCGCGGCTGCGGCAGGCGTCTTTTTTCTCCTCGCCGCCGTCCAAACAAGTTGCCTTTTCCGTTCTTCAGATTCGGATCGGAGGCGGGGGCGCCTCTGGTTCGTTCTCTTTGCTCTTCCCCTCCTGCTCGGCATAACCGTGGCTCCGAGAGGAATGCATGAAACGACCGCCATGAGGAAAGGGATGGCCTATAGCGGTGCCCGAGGAGAGATCGCCTCGTTTCTCGATCCTCCGGAGAGGAGAATTGGATCCCCCTCCGCTGGAGGAAATGGATTGATGGAAACAGGAGCGTCTGATATATTAGGGGACAGTGATTTTGACCCCGACGGTTTCTTCACGGTGGATCCGATGCATTTCGACAGAAAACTCCGTCTTCTGGAGGAGTCCCTTTCTTCTTTGGCAGGACGAAAAGGCCGTATCTCCGGCTTTGTGCAACGGAGAGACACGCTTCCCGCCGAGCGGTTTTTCGTGGCACGCATGCTCATGGTCTGCTGTGCCGCTGATGCTCTTGTCACGGGACTTCTGGTGGAATGGCCCGAGGGGGTTACCCTGGAGCCCGGCGCATGGGTCGAGGCGGAGGGCGTGCTGGGGAGTACGGAATTCTTCGATGACTGGCTGGGCAGGGATGTGACGGTTCCCTTTCTCAAGGCCGAGTGCGTTGTACCTATCGCGAAACCGGCGAACATCTACGTGTATCCGTCCCTGCCGCGTTCCATTCTGGATTAGAACAGTGTTTCACT
>DIMS01000002.1:0-10390 GCA_002425685.1 Synergistaceae bacterium UBA5560
GCAAGTGCATCGCATCGAGCACGTCGTGTCGTATCGGGCAGGTGAAGACGTGCCGGGGCGTCTGCGGAGACCGCACGAGAGCATCGCTCTCGTCCAGATGACGGCTCTTCGGGGCGTCCGCAGGGCGTCTGCGTCGACGAGTGAGGGAGATCGTGGACATGAGGGCGGAGGCGTGGAAGATCATAGACACAAAGGCGAAGGTGAGGAAGAGAAGAGATGAGATGAGAGGAGTTCTGTCCGCATCGTGCAGGCGAAGGCAGGAAAGAGAAAGAGCGGGGAGGAAACGTGTCCGTTGCGTAGAGATACGAATTCGTAGAGAGACAAAAATACGGGGAAGGACATCCCAGCGCCATGTCTTTTGGAAACAACGGCTCTGCCTTGACGACGGAGAGGATGGGGTGTAGGATCTCTTCTGCAAAACAAACGTTTGTTCAATTTCACAAGACCGAGGAGACGCCATGAGACGAACAGGAAGGACCGAAAAAAACGACAACAAAAAAGACGAAGAAAAGAATCGTGAAGGCGGAAGCGGGAGCGAGTCGGGCAACGATATCGGCGGAAACGGGGCCGGAAACGAACCCGGCGGCGGAATCGGGGCACTCACTGCGGAGAAAGGGCGGAACCGGGCCGCCGCTCTTCCGNNTCCGGAAGACGCCGCGCCGCAGGACACGGGCGCGACTGCCCGGGAGCGCATTCTCGCCACGGCGGCGGCGCTCTTCGCCTCCCGGGGGCATGCGGACGTGTCCGTTCGGGACATCACCCGCGAGGCGGGGGTGAACAACGCCATGATCTCCTACTACTTCGGCGGCAAAGAGGGACTTTACCGGGAGATCATCCGGGAACAGATCCGAACGGTGCGCACCGCCCTGCACGGGCTCGCCGAAGAGACGCTCCTTCCGGAGGAACGTCTCCGACACTACGTGAACGGCCTCGTGGGCCTGCACCGGCGGACCCCCGCCCTGGCGGGGCTGATGCACCACGAACTGCTCCACCCCTCGCCGGTCTTCGAGGAAGTGGTGCTCCCCTTCATCACTGAGCTTTCGAAGGTCCTCACCGATGCCGTCGCAACGGAACAGGATCGGGGAACGTACCGGAAGGACATTCTCCCCGCGGAGGGGGCGTATTTTCTCGTGGCCATGACGAACTACTATTTTCTCTTCCGCTCCTTCATCTCGCGAATTCTTCCCTCGCTGGAGCGGCTGGACGAACACCTGGAGGAAGAGACGCTGCAGCTCTTTCTGGAGGGGATGAGGAAACGATGAAAAAATGGAGCATTGTGCTACCGGCGGTCCTGCTTGTCGCGGCGGTCTTTCTCGTCACGGGAGAGGAACTTCGCCGCACTGCGGAAACGCTCCTCCTGCGCGTCGAGAAGGACGGCAACGCACCTCTTCGGGCGACGGGCACCGTGGAGATGCAGACCGTGCGCATCGCCTCGAAACTAAGTGGAACCATCGAAAAACTTTTCGCCGCGGAGGGGGCGCACCTCTCCACGGGGGCTCCCGTGGCACGGCTCTCCCGGCCAGACCTGGAGGCCCAGGTACAGCGGGACGAGGCCGCCCTGGCAAAGGCCAGGGCGCTGCTGGAGGACCTGCTCGAAGGAACTCGCCCGGAGGAACTCGCCCAGACCCTGGCGGGAGTGGATGCGGCCCAGTCGCGCTTCGACAAGGCGAAGAGCGACTATGACCGCTTCGAGCGACTCCACAAGGAGCAGGTCATCGCGGACAAGCAGTTCGACGAATACCGGAACGCCCTGCGTGTGGCGCAAAGCGACCTCGCCTCCGCCCGCGAGCGCTACGCCCTGGCCGTGGCGGGACCACGGACAAAGCAGATCGAGGCGGCGCGCCACGAGGTGGACCTTCTCGGCGCTGCCCTGGCCGCCTCCCGCTCGACCCTGGCGGACACGCACATCGTCTCCCCCGTGGCGGGCGTGGTCCTCGCAAAGGGGTTCGAGGAAGGGGAATACGTGCTCCCCGGCGGCGTGGTGGCGGAGGTCGGCCGCTACGAGGACTGCTGGATCCGCCTCTACATTCCCTCCACCCTGCTGGGACGGATTTCCCTGGGGGGAAGCGCGGAGGTGCGGGTCGATTCCTTTCCGGGACGGGTTTTCCCCGGCATCGTCTCGGAGATCGCCCAGGAGGCGGAATTCACACCCCGAATGAGCCTTCATCCGGACGAGCGGGCAAACCTGGTCTTTCGGGTGAAGGTCTCCGTCCCGAACGTCGACGGCGCCCTCAAGTCGGGCATGCCCGCGGACGTGATCTTTCCGTGATCCACGTCGAAGGGATCTGCAAATCCTTCGGGGCCGTCCAGGCGGTCCGGGAGGTCACGTTCGACGCGGCGCCGGGAGAGCTGCTCGGCATCGTCGGCCCCGACGGCGCGGGCAAGACCACCCTGCTGCGCCTGATGGCGGGACTCCTCGCCCCCGACGCGGGACAGGCGCACCTCGCCGCTCCTGCAGGAAGGGCCACCCCGATGCGGGGCTACATGCCCCAGCGCTTCGGTCTCTACGGGGAGTGCACCGTGGAGGAAAACCTCCACCTCCTGGGGAAACTCTACGGAGCCACGGGAGAGCAGATTCGGCAAAGGAGCCGGGCGATTCTGGAGCGAACCCGCCTCTTTCCCTTCCGGGACCGCCGGGCGGCGGCGCTGTCCGGCGGTATGAAACAGAAGCTCGCCCTCGCGGCCTCGCTGCTGCACGATCCGGAGCTGCTCCTCCTTGACGAGCCCGGAACGGGGGTGGACCCGGTCTCGCGCCGGGAGATCTGGCGGATTCTCTACGATCTGCACGAGGAAGGAAAGACCCTGGTGCTCTCCACTCCCTATCTGGACGAAGCGCAGCTCTGCACTCGCGTGGCCTTTCTCCACCGGGGGCGGCTCATCGCGCTGGGAACGCCCGGAGAACTGTGCCGCACTGCCTCGTGGCGGATTCTCCGCCTGCGGTCGCGGTCCCGGCTGGTGGGGCGGGCACTCTCCCGCCTGGAGGGAGTCCGGAACGTGAATGCCTTCGGGGACGCCTACCACATCGCCGTGGAGGCAATCGGCCCAGCACGGTCGCGCATTGCCGCCGCCCTGGCCGATCTCGGTCTCGATCCCTCTTTGGAACTGGAGGAACTCTCCCCCACTCTCGAAGATGTCTTCGTGGAACTCACCGAGGGAAACACGGAGGAACGCGCCGGAGGCGCCCCGTCGTGATCGCCGTGGCGCTGGAGCACCTCACCAAGCGATTCGGCGACTTCGTCGCCGTGGACGACGTCACGCTCTCCATCGAGGAGGGATGCATCTACGGTTTCCTCGGCCCCAACGGATCCGGCAAGAGCACCACCATCCGCATGATCTGCGGGCTCCTCTCCCCCACATCGGGAACCGTGCGGGTCCTCGGCACGGAACTCGCCGGAAACGGAGGGGCCGGCGGGAACGGGACGTCCCTGCGCCGCCACATGGGGTACATGTCACAGAAGTTCAGCCTGTACGGGGATCTCACCGTCCGGGAGAACTTGGACTTCTACGCGGGAATGTACAGTCTTTCGGGAACAAAGCGAAAGGAACGCGTGGAGGCCATGCTCGCCATGGCCGATCTGGATGGGCGGGAGAGGGTTCTCACGTCGGCGCTCTCCACGGGGGTCCGGCAGCGTCTCGCCCTTGGGTGCGCCATGCTCCACGAACCGAAGATTCTCTTTCTCGACGAACCCACGAGCGGCGTGGACCCGGGGTCCCGGCGGCGCTTCTGGGAGCGCATCTACGATCTCGCCGAGGGTGGCACCACCGTGATGGTCACCACGCACTTCATGGACGAGGCGGAGCACTGCGACCGCCTGGGGTTCATTTTTCAAGGGGGACTCATCGCATCGGGAACGCCGGAGGAGCTGAAGCGCCTCCCCGGCGGAACGCTCTACGCCGTTCCCTCGGAGGCGCCCATGGCATTGCTGCAGGAACTGGAGTGCGCCGCCCCATCGGGCCTGCTCGACGCCTATGTGTGCGGCAACTCCCTGCACGTCCTGGCGGAGGGCAGCCTTCCCGGACTGCTCGATACCCGGGAACACCGGGTGATCTCTCCATCGCTGGAGGATGTGTTCGTGTTTCTCGTGAGAAAAGGGAGGTCGACCGGAGAATGAGACGTCTCGCCGCACTGCTCGTCAAGGAATTCATCCAGATGGGAAGGGACCGCATCACCCTGGCGATCATGGTGCTCATCCCGGTGGTGCAGCTCATGATCTTCGGTTTCGCCATCAATACCGAGGTGAAGCACCTGCGCACCGTCGTCTTCGACCAGAGTCGATCACAGCAAAGCCGGGACCTGCTCGACGCCTTCACCGCGTCGGGCTACTTCGATCTCACCGGCGAGGCCCGAAGCTTTGGAGATGTGGAGGACGCCATCCAGAGCGGCCGCGCCGCCGTGGGCATCGTCGTGCCCCCGGACTTCGCGGCCATCCGGAACAGGGGGATCCCCGCCCCCGTGCAGGTGCTCGTGGATGCCTCGGACTCCATGTCCTCCGCCTCGGCGATCAGCGCCGCCCAGATGCTCGGCATGGTGCAGCGCTCCACCCGGACACCCCTCGGCGTCGGAGCGGGCGCGGCCTCTCCGTCTCTCTACGACGTGCGCATCCGTCCCTGGTACAACCCCGATCTGGTCTCCTCTCACTACATGGTGCCGGGGATCCTGGGGACCATCCTCACCATGACCATGATCATGCTCACCGCCATCGCCATCGTCCGGGAGCGGGAGCAGGGCACGCTGGAGCAGCTCCTCGTCACCCCTTTGCGGACGTGGGAACTGCTGGCGGGAAAGATCCTCCCCTACGTCATCGTGGGCTACGTGCAGCTCACCCTGGGACTGCTCGTGGGCAGGCTCGCNNCTGGGGCTGCTCGTGGGCAGGCTTGTCTTCGCCGTCCCCCTGGAGGGAAGCCTTCCGCTGCTCTATGCCCTGTCGCTTCCCTTCATCGTGGCGAGCCTGGCCTGGGGCGTCTTCATCTCCACCGTTTCGAGAACTCAGATGCAGGCCATGCAGCTTTCCTTTTTCGTCATGCTTCCGAGCATCCTTCTCTCGGGGTTCATGTTCCCCCGGGAGGCCATGCCCGCCTTCTTCTTCCAGATCAGCCGCGTCCTTCCCCTCACCTATTTTCTCCAGATCGCCCGGGGGATCCTGCTGAAGGGAGTGGGCATCGAGCACCTGCGGGGACAGGTGCTCTCCCTGACGGTACTCATCGCCCTCTTCACCATCGGAAGCCTGCTCAAGTTCAAGAAGACGCTGGAGTAGCGGTTTTCGCAGAGCAGGTCCGACCGCCGGGGGCGTCTCTCCGTGGAGATGCGCCGCGCCGCCGGAAATGCCGGAGCGTGAGCCCCCCTCTTTCGCCTCCTCCGGTTTGATCGTACAATGCCCTCGTATGCTGTGGACATCCGCCCGGGCGAAGGGGCGAAGGAATCCGCAGCCGGGGAGGGACGCGATCCGTGCGGGCAAAACCCAGACTGGTCACCATCACCGCCACGGCGGTGTTCATAGTGCTTCTGGTCCTTCTGCTCCCGGTGTTCCTTCTGGGCATCCTGCACGTGGACCTCGTGGGCATCGCTCGCACCCTCCACTCCTTCTTTCTCCGCTGGCAGGGACTTCTTCCCCATGTCCTGACCCTCTATGCCGTGCTCATCGGCGTCATCGTTCTTCTGGAGAACCGCAACCCCGACAGGACCCTCGCGTGGATTCTCGTGCTGGTACTCCTTCCCGTGGTCGGAGTCCTTCTGTACCTGTTCCTCGGCCCGAGAATCGGCAAGGGCAAGATCCACGAGGAATACGCCCGTCAACACCCGAGCAGGTGGAAAGCCGCCATGGAAAAAAGGGCGACGGAGCAGCTCCGCTTCCTGAGGAGCCGGACCCGGCTGAAGGAAAAGCTCGAACCGCTTCCGTGGAAAACCATGACGCTCCTGCTCAACATCTCGAAGAGCCCCGTCGCCACCCGCAACCACGTGACGGTGCTCACCAACGGGAACGCCACCTTCCAGGCCCTGTTCCGGGACATCGCCGCGGCAAAGCGGACGGTACACCTGGAATACTTCGCCATCAGCAACGACAGTATCGGAAGAAAGCTCAAGGAGTTGCTCGAAAGGAAAGCCCGGGAGGGCGTGATCGTGCGGCTTCTCTACGACGCCGTCGGAAGCTGGAAGCTCGGTCCCCAGTACGTGCAGGACCTTCGGGACGCGGGCGTGGCGGTGTATCCCTTCCTTCCCGTGTCGTTCCCCGTGCTGCGCCGGCGGTTCAACTACAGAAACCACCGGAAGATCGCCGTTCTCGACGGCCGGGTGGGCTTCGTCGGAGGGCTCAACATCGGCGACACCTACCTGGGCAAGAACCGCCTCCTCGGCTTCTGGCGGGACACCCATCTGCGCATCGAGGGCGAGGGAGTGGCACAGCTCCAGACGGTCTTCGCCTCGGACTGGCTCTTCTGCCACAAAGCGACCATCCCCGAGGAGGAACTCCACCCCGAGAGCGCTTCCTCCACCGCTCCAACCACCCTTCCCCGGACATTCCTGCAGATCGTGTCCAGCGGTCCCGACACGGACTGGTCCGCCATCTTCCAGGGATACTTTTCCCTCATCACCTCCGCCAGAAAGCGCCTGTGGATCACCACCCCCTACTTCGTTCCCGACGGAAGCATCCTCATGGCCCTGAAGACCGCCGCCCTCAACGGCGTGGACGTGCGCCTGCTGCTGCCGTCAAAGCCGGACCACTTCATCGTCTACTGGGCAACCCGCTCCAACCTGGACGAGCTGCTCGCCTCGGGAGTGCGGGTGTTCTGCTACGCCGGAGGATTTGTCCACGCCAAGATCGTCCTCGCCGACGGTGTCGCCTCGGTGGGCACGGCCAACATGGACATCCGCAGCCTGGAGATCAATTTCGAGGTGCAGTCCTTCATTTATGACAGGACCATCACGGCCCGCCTGGAAAAGGACTTCCTGAACGACCTGGGGCAGTCAAAGGAACTCGATCTGCACCGACGGCGCCACCGCCCGCTGCATGAGCGCTTCCTCGAATCGGCGGGGCGCCTTTTCTCCTCCCAGCTCTGACGCGGTACCCCGGCTCCCGGCCCCACCGCACGCTCGTTCCCGAGGGGAAAGCCTGCCTTTGCGACCTCACCCCAGAGCTTGCCCCACACACCCGTTTTCGAGAGAGGAAGTGCCCTCGCCCATTCGCGTCCCCTATCCCTATTCTCCGGTCCCGTGGGACGCGACACGACCCCTCCGCATCTTTTCGGCCGGCCTTTGGTTTTCTCGTGCAGATCCTGTCGAATTTTCACGGCGAAGCGTGCGCGAATGCACCGAACCCCCAAAAGAGAAACGTCTCCCGGCGCAAAAAAACAGCCCGAGAAACACAGCATTTGCAAGTGCTGAAACTCTTTTTCTCCATCCGTGGGGTAGGGCATGGTGTGCACCAGGGGTAGGGCATGATGTGCACCAGGGGGTAGGGCATGGTGTGCACCAGGGGGTGTATCGCGTTGGTTTCGTGCGATTCACCCCCATTCACGTGGGGAAGAAGCCCTCAATCCAGTACAGAAGGCAACGGCTCGCGATTCACTTCCGCTTGCGTTGGGCAGGGGTCAACAAAAGAAAAAAGCTCTCTTCGCTTGGCCGGGCCGGCATCGAGTTCACCGGGGGTCCAAGCGTTGAGAGCTTCCTTGGATTGCATTATAAGGACCGAGGTCGATCTTGACAACATCAACCTCGGCGACTACGTTTACTATATTGAAGAGCGTTGCTTGTGGGGTCCCGTTCGCTGGCGGCACCAGATGCCCAGCCAACCGTCCCCAAGCGAGGCTCTTTTTCGTATTTATGTACAAAAGCCTTCTCCCCGGTCCGGGCAAGTTCGCCGCCCGGACCGGGGAGAAACATGCTCCGTCGCCTTTTATTCCGCCTGGAGGGCAAGCTCCCCGAAGGTGACGCTCGCCTTGAGGTACTGGGGGAGCGATCCCGCGTAGAGCGCGGCGGTCTTGACGGTGGAGATGGAGACGAGGCGCGACGAGTCGCCTTTGTCCGCCCGGAGGATGAGTGTGTCGTTCAGGTAGCCCGCGACCTCGCCGGTGTTCACGTTGTAGTCCATGCGCAGGGTGAAGGGAATCTGCGGGTAGGTGATGGTCTTTTTCTTCAGATAATCCACCTCGTCCCGGTTGGCGATGCCGATCTGCACGCTCCCGTTGTCCTTGCCGGTGGAGGCTTCCTGACGAATGGCGAAGAGCAGGTCGATCTCTCCGTTGCCCAGGGCGATTCCCGCGATGCCTCTTTCCTGAACGGAGGTCACTTCGGTGGAAATGGTGAAGCTGTTCCGGAAGTTGGCGTTCTTGGGAAGGGAAAAGTACTCGAACCAGTTGAAGTCCGCCCGTTTCACGAGAATGGTCATACTGCCGGAGCCGGATGTGACCAGGGCATCACCGTGGTCCTCCGCGTCCTGATCATCCAGGGGAAAGTAGATGTCAAGGGCCTGTCTCGCCTCGGAGGGAACGAGGGGCAGTAGTCCCACGAAAAGGGCGCAGAGAAGACAGATCATGACTCCACGTCTCATTGGTTTCGAACCTCCTTCACTCGTGTCGTCCGTCGCGGCGCTCCCCGCGGGGCACCTTGCTCCCGGGGACGGAAGACGCTGCCTGCAGGGTCCCGCCGTGGCTCCGCCGGAGGCGGGACGGATCAGTTGGCCGTGAGAAACTCGATTTTATAGGAGTAGTTCTTGAGAACGTTCGTGAAATCGATCTGGAACGACCTGGTGCTGTTGCCCTCGAACCTGTCCAGACAGAACATGAAGGTGTCCACGGTCTTGCCGTTCACGTCGAAGAGATGGAGGTTGAAGCAGGCGTGCTGATAATACTCTCCCGTGGTGCTGGTGATGTTTCCGGAGCAGCGGAAGATATTGCCCGTCAGGGGCACGATGGTCACGTCGCCGTAGAGGAATCCGCCCCCCGCATCCTCCTGCGCGAAGGCGCCTCCCGCCAGCAAGAGCAGCAACACCGATACGAGCAATGTTCCCCATGATTTTCTCACAGTCGCCACCTCCATGTTCGCTGTTCGTCTGTCGTTTTCCCTTGAGACATCATTCCGCGGTACAGCTCTAAATCACCCAAGGGTTTCATTCTACTCTTTCTCTCGTTGGCTTAAAAGAGCCCAGGGTCCCGGGCAAAAGCGGCAAAAAGCCCGTCGGGGCGGAGGGAACGGCGCGGCAGAACGCACAGGGCGGAGGAGGTTTCGTCATTCCGGGCGGCACCGTGCGCTCCGGACCAGGTTGCGCCCGCCGTTCTTCGCTTCGTAGAGCGCCGCATCGGCTCTCCGGAGAAGCGTCCGTTCGTCCTCGTCGCCACCGAAACCGGCGACGCCGATGCTTGCCGTCACGAACACCTTCTCCGACAGAAAGGCCTCGCTCTCGAACTGTCCCCGGATCCGTTCGCAGATCTCCTCCGCGGCCTCCCGAGACGTTCCGGGGAAGAGGAGCAGAAACTCCTCGCCGCCGAGGCGGGCCGTCACATCGTAGGAGCGGACCAGCCCGCGGAGGCGCTGTGCGGTTTCGCGGAGCACTTCGTCTCCGCCTCCATGGCCGTAGGTGTCGTTGATCTCCTTGAAGCGGTCCAGGTCGAGAACAGCCACGGAAAGGGGAACCTTCTCCCGTCGCGACCGGGCGCACTCCTCCTCCAGGCGCTCGAGACCGGCCCGGCGATTGAGCAGCCCCGTGAGGACATCGTGGCGAGCGTTGTAGCGGAGCATTTCCTGAAGTTCCACAATGCGCCGCCCTACGTCGAGGCGGACTTTGAGCTCCTGGGGGTCGAAGGGTTTCACCACGTAGTCGTCCGCACCAGCCTCAAGCCCCCGCACCACATGCTCCTGCTCCCCCTTCACGGTAAGAAGGATCACGTAGCGGTAGGGGTCCTTTTCGGAGCGGGAACTCCTCAGGCGGCGACAGATCTCCGGCCCCTCAAGTCCCGGCATGAGCCAATCCATCAGGGCGAGGTTCGGCCCATCCGCGGCCTCGAGAAGACGCAGCGCCTCCTCTCCGTCGGAGGTGCTCACCACAGCATACCCCCATTTCTTCGTCAGGCATTCCAGCATGGTGCGGGTGGTAGCGTCATCCTCGGCGATCAGAATCTTCACGGCTTCCTCCTTTCTTACCCTTCTTTTTGTTCCCGTCTCCATCCTTGGCCGGACATTCTGTCTAGAAACCGCCGCATGGCCTCGGCGGCGCGGGCGAGTTCCTCCTCGAGTTGCCATATCGCGCTCTCCCTGAATTCCTGTTTCTTCAGAAAATGCGTTTCCTCGATTCGTGCCGAAAGGCGCTCCACCCTCCCGGCAGCGACATTCGCCGCCGAGCCGCGGATGGCATGGACGAGGGCGTGCAGTGCCGCCGGCTCTCCCGATGCCGCAGCTTCG
>DIMS01000002.1:10516-10637 GCA_002425685.1 Synergistaceae bacterium UBA5560
GGGCATTTTCCACGGCATCTGTGCCCTGCAGCGCACCCACCCTGGCGTCGCACGATTGCACCGAAAGCCCTTCTCCGCTCGTCGTGTCCCTCCGGGGCGAGGTCCCGTCACCTCCAAAGAG
>DIMS01000017.1:0-12144 GCA_002425685.1 Synergistaceae bacterium UBA5560
CCGGGGCTCCACCTTGTCCCCCATGAGGATGCTGAAGTACTCGTCCACCGAGACGGGGTCGTCGATCTCGATGCGTTTCACGATGCGTGAGGTGGGATCCATGGTGGTCTCCCAGAGCTGTTCCGGGTTCATTTCTCCCAGTCCCTTGTAGCGCTGGACGGAGTACTTTTTCCCCTCGTACTTCCCGGTGATTTCCTTCAGTTGGCGGTCGTTGTAGCAGTAGTGCACGTCCTTGCCGGCCTGGATGCGATAGAGGGGGGGCTGGGCGAGGAAGATGTGTCCCTTTTCCACGAGCTGGGGCATGAAACGGTAGAAGAGGGTGAGGAGCAGCGTGCGGATGTGGGCGCCGTCCACGTCGGCGTCGCTCATGAGAAGAACCCGATGATATCGGAGCCGGGAGATGTCGAAGTCGTCGCCGATGCCGCAGCCGAGGGCCTGGATGATGGTGCGGATCTCCTGGTTCGACAGGGCCTTGTCGAGACGGGCCTTTTCCACGTTGAGGATCTTTCCCCGGAGAGGAAGAATGGCCTGGAAGTTCCGGTCCCTTCCCTGTTTCGCGCTGCCTCCGGCGCTGTCTCCCTCGACGATGTAGATCTCGCATTCCTCGGGGTTGCGGCTCGAGCAGTCCGCAAGTTTTCCCGGAAGATCCATGCCGGAGAGCGCGCTCTTGCGGCGCACCAGCTCTCGTGCTTTCTTCGCGGCCTCCCGGGCCTGGCGGGCTTTGAGGGCCTTGTCCACGATGGGGCGGAGAATATCCCGCCGTTCCTCCAGAAGGGCGAGCAGGCCCTCGTAGACGAAGGAATCCACGATGCCCTTCACGTCGCCGTTGCCGAGCTTGGTCTTGGTCTGTCCCTCGAACTGAGGTTCGGGGAGCTTCACGGAGATGACCGCGGTGAGTCCCTCTTTCAGGTCGTCCCCCATGAGGTTCACGTCCTTCTCCTTGAGGAGCTTCTCCCGGCGGGCCATTTCGTTCACGCCCCGGGTGAGGGCGGTGCGGAAGCCTGAGACGTGGGTTCCGCCCTCGCCGGTGTGGATGAGGTTCGCGAAGGCGAAGATGCGCTCCAGATAGGTGTCGTTGTACTGGAGAGCCACGTCAACATAAACACCGTCCCGCTCTCCCGAGATGCACAAGGGAGGTGCAAAGAGCGGCTCCTTGCCTCGATTGAGATATTCCACGAAGGAACAGATGCCTCCTTCGTAGGCGTAGGTGGTCTCCTTTTCCTGTCGGAGATCCCGAAGGCAGATGGACACACCGGGCGAGAGGAAGGCCAGTTCCCGGAGGCGTGCGCTCAGAATTTCCCAGGAGAAGTCGATGGCATCGAAAATCTCGGAATCGGGAAGGAAATGTACTTTGGTCCCCGTGCGCTCCGTGTCTCCCGCAGGTCCGAGCGGGCGCTGGGCGATACCCCGCTCGTAGCGCTGGCACCATTCCCTGCCGTTTCGCCAGATTGTGAGAGAGAGCCATTCCGAGAGGGCGTTCACCACGGACACGCCCACGCCGTGCAAGCCCCCCGAGACCTGGTAGGACTTCTTGTCGAACTTGCCGCCCGCGTGAAGTACGGTGAGCACCACTTCCGCCGCGGATTTTCCCGTCTGGGGATGGGTATCCACGGGAATGCCCCGTCCGTTGTCCTCGACGGAGACGCTGTTGTCCGGGTGGATTGTCACCTCGACCCGGTCGCAATAGCCCGCGAGGGCTTCGTCGAGGGAATTGTCCACCACCTCGTAGACGAGATGGTGAAGTCCTCTCGGGCCCGTGTCGCCGATGTACATGCCGGGGCGTTTTCGAACCGCCTGGAGTCCCTCGAGGATCTGAATATCCTTTGCCGTGTACTGCTGTGCCGCTTCCGTTGCCGCGCTCATGCTGCGCTACCTCCTCGAAGAATGGAAAGCCTTGGCCGCGATGGCCGCTTCCCGAACGAAATTCCGATGCCGTTTTGCCAGAGTCCGGGGTGTGAAGCCCGTGGCCATGACGGTTCCATCCCGGAGAACAACGGCGGTCTCGCCCTCGTCGCGCACAAGGGCCACCACGCGACCCAAGTGGATCAGGTCGTCCCCTTCAAGAGGAAGAAACATGTTCACCGCCTCCTCGGAATGGAGAGAAAGGAAAAAACGAAATGCACGACTGGAGATGTTTCTCCATAGATTATAGCAAAAAACAAGACACACCACCGAAGGCGGGGTGTCTTCTCCCGCATCCGGTGGTAGCGCCATCGGACCGGAACGATCCGACGGATGTTTTTGGGGGCGTCGTCCTCGTTCAGGAGATGGTGAAGACCTTGGTGAGTCGCGTGAGTTCGAAGAGTTCCTGCACGGTGCCGTGCAGGCCTCTGATGGTCACGCCACCCCCGCGCTGGACACAGCGCTTGTGGATGGAAATGAGCACCCCCATGCCGGAGCTGTCGATGTACTCGAGGCCGGACATGTCCACCACGACGTTCCTGCCGTCGTTTCCCAGGGCTTCAAGGGCTTTCTCCCGCAGTTGGGAGGCGTCTTCCACGTACATGTGTCCCGAGACGGAAATGAGGATGCCCGAATTTTCCTTGTGAACGGCAAGCTTCATCTGTGCATTCCTCCCTTGTGATGCCATGTGGTCATGCCCTCCGGGCATGTCGGCGAATGAGCCGGTTCAACAGTGTGATGACCTTTTCCGAGTGTTGCTCCAGGTTTCGCAGGGCATTTCGTGCTCCGGAAAGATCCCCTTCCTGGTAGGCTGCTGCCGCTTCCGCCGCGGCAATGTGCACGGCCTTGTGGGGTTCGTCGAGTGCGGTGAAAAGCGGGTCCGCCGCGAGCTCCCGACCCGGGCCGAAATACCAGGTTCCGAGGAGGCAGTGCCGATGGGAGGTGACATCCTCGGGGCGCACCGTTTCAAGCCCCTCGAGCATGTACTGGATGCGCATCTTCCAGAGAAGGTGATCCGATTTGGCTCTCTGGAGAATCTGTTCGGAGGTGAGGGCGGAAGTGTCCGTCTCCACTTTGAAGCGGGTTGTTCCCTCGTGAAGTCCCTGGGCCAGGGCGGCCACCTCTTCCGCGGCGGTGGAAACGGTCTCGATGGCCGCAGTAGTCTGTTCCGTCGCGGAGGCTACCTGGTGAGCGTGATCGTTGGTTTTCTCCATGATGGAAGCCATGCTGTCGATGATCTCCACGATCTTCTCCGACGTGGCCACCTCCTCGCCGGCGACGTTGAGGATTTGGCGCACGCTCTCCACTGTGGAGGCCACGGCGTCGAGGATTTGTTCCAGTGCGTCGCCGCTTCGGCGGATCTGGTCCGCTCCCAGGTTCACCTCGCCGGAACTCTTCTCCATGGAGTGCACGGCAAGAGTCGCTTCGTTACCCACCTTGACGATGTTCGTGGTCACATCGGCGGCACCGCGATTGGATTCCTCGGCGAGCTTGCGCACTTCTTCGGCGACGACGGCGAAGCCGCGCCCCGCCTCACCCGCCCGGGACGCCTCGATGGCGGCGTTCAGGGCGAGAAGGTTGGTCTGTTTGGCGATGCCCGTGATCGTGCCTGCGATGGTCTGGATCTGCTGCGTATAGCCGTTGAGGATGGTGATGACCTCTCGCGTCTCCCGAACCTGGTCACGGATGTTGCCCATGAGATGTACCGCTTCGTCCACGGTAGCCTGGCCCTGTCTGGCGGTGCCCATGGTGACGTCGGACTTTTCCAGGGCGTGCTCCGCCTGGGTCCGGGATATCTGGAGAAGCGACGAGAGCTCCAGGAGGTCCTTGGAAGCCTGGATGACCGAGGCCTCGCCCTTGTTCACGCCCTCCGCCACGTCGGAGATGCTCCGGCTGATATGTTCCGCCGTGGCGGAGACCTGTTCCAGCGACGCGGCCATTTCCTCCGATGAGGCGGCCATCTCCTCCACAGCCTTCTTGATCATCCCAACGAGTCGGCTCTGGTGATGGATCATGAGGTTGAAGGAGGCGTACAGTTCGCCGATCTCGTCGTTCTTGTCCACGATGCCCCGCACCGTGAGGTCTCCCGCCCCCGCGGCGGCCATGAGGCGCTGCAGCGTCCTGATGGGGCGCACGAATCCGGCGACGCTGAAAAAGATGATGCCCCCGGAGGCAAGCAGGATCGTCAGAGATGCGAGCCCTACCCGGAGGATGGCGGCAGTCCTGGTATTCTCGTAGGAAGTGGTGGTGAGTGCCGCCTGAATGACGCCGAGAGGCTTGCCGTCCGGGCCGGTGAGCGGTGCGGTGCAACTGAGGAAAGAAGTGCCCCCGAGAGCGAGGTGTCCTCGCAGCGTTTTTCCCTCGGAAAGCGTGCGCGCCTCGGGCGTTCCCTCCGTGAACGTCATGGAGGGGAGGATCGCTCCGCCTCCGAAGGTGGAGGTCACGATCTCCCTGCCGAGGGAGAGGGCGAACTCCACGCCGAAAAGGCGCTTCGCCTCCTCCACGAGGCTGTTGCTGCTCGCCACGAATCCCGTGGAGAGCGCTCCCACGAGGTTTCCCGCCTCGTCCCGAAGGGGAACCCCCGCACGCACGGAGAGGCGCACGACCCTTCCCTCCTCCAGGAACGCTCCGGAACGTCCCTGCAGCGCGTCCCGGATATTCGCCTGTCCGGCGATGCTGTCGTCCGGGGCGGGGTGTTTCTCCGGCTCGTGGGCGCGGACGAGAACCTTCCCCTGGGGGTCCGTGACCACCAGATATTCCATGCCGCTCGCCTTGAGGAGGAATACCGCTCGGTCACGCACCTCCTCGAAGGTGCCCGACGCGGCGGCGCGCACGAGGACGGGATCGGCTGCCATCAGAGAGGCCGTTTCGAGAGCCCGGGCCTTTTTGTCCTCGAGAAAGGCGAGGAAGCGCAGAGCATTGCGTTCCGCCCTGTCTGCCGTCTCGTCGTACATGGAGGAGGTCGTGGTGCCGACGGCGAGAGTAGCCACGGCGGCGACGGCGACGGCGATAAGGAGGAGGAAACCGAGGGAGAATTTCCACTGCAGGCGTTTCAGGATCCTTTTCATGAACATGACCGATGTCACCTCCGGAGGTTCCTGGCGGGGCGGTGCCCCGGAATCTACTCTGTCTGCGTCATCTGGGGGAGCGGTGCTTTCGCAATGTCACCTCGTTCCCGGGGGCACTGAACGTGACCTCGTCGGCGCAGTGGGCCATGATGCGGAGTCCGCGTCCCGATTCCTCCAGCGCCTCGTGAAGGAGAAACTCTTCCGGGTTCTGGGGAAAACCAGGTCCCTGATCGCGCACCACGACCAGCACATCCGCATCCGTGCATTCCACGACGAGCATGACCGGATGAAGAACGCCATCACTTCGACCGTGAAAGAGGGCGTTGTTCACGGCCTCGTTCACGGCGACGAAGAGCAGCATGCCCTCTCCGGAGCAAAGTCTGTTCAGCAGCGCGAGGAGCTCCTCCCTCAGCGGAGCGAACGCCTCAAGGGTATCGAACGTGTAGGTTCTTCGGCGGAATTCGTCTCTCGTCATTCTCCCCCACTCCGTCCGGTGTGTATATAGGTAAGAGTATAACAAAGATGTGAAAAGTGAACAGAAAAGGGCGGCGGCATGTGCCGTCGCCCCTGGTTGTGGTTTCTCTTTCTGTTGCCGGAAAAACGGGGAGCGGAGTCGCCTCCGGTATCGCTCCGTCTCAGCCCCCGCCGATGACGGGAAAGAGGGAAATGCGGTCCGTCTCCGCAAGGGGCGTGTCGCCTCCGTCGAGATGGGCGATGTGATGTCCGTTCACGAGAACGATCAGCTCCGGCGAAGGATCGCCATTCTCATCCAGAACCTTGCGGCGGAATCGTTCGCCGTAGCGTGTCGCGAGAAGCTCCAGCAGGGCTCGCACCGTGCGCACCGTGGCGGCCCGAGCGACGCGAAGTTCCTTTTCCCCGGTGAGATTCCGGATGGTGGCGAAAAAGAGTACTTCCATGTCCTGAGTCTCTTTCTCAGGCCAATCCCAGCTCTCGAAGTTTTTCCGGCGTGGGAATCCCCTCGTCGTCCCACCCCCTGGCCTGATAGTAGCGGGGAAGCATCTCCGGAACACGGCTCACGCTGCCCTTGTGAGGTCCTTCGGGCATCGGTGTCTCCAGGAGGCGGGGGGGAAGCGTGTCGTCCTCTCCCGAAAGCCCCGCGTTCAGGTTGAAGAGCCGTTCCATGTTCCAGATGCGTTCCCCCGCTTTCAGAATGCTCTCGGCGGTGTAGGGTTCTCCCGTGGCGGCGGCGAGCTGGGCCGCGATCTCCTCGCCGCCGATGCCGAAGGTGGTGAAGAGGCACAGTCCAGCGGAGTCCACTGCAGCGGTGAGATCCTGGAAGATTTTCGCCCAGGCGGGCTTCTCCGCGACGGACTGGGGGTCGAGCTTCTCGGGCACGCCGAGGATCTCCGGAGAGATGAGGTAGCCTCGCACATGGCATCCTCCGCGGTTGCTCGTGGCGTAGTTCAGCCCGATTCCCTGGATACTTCTGGGATCGTAGGCGGGCATCTCCTGCTTTTTCACCGACATGGAGAGTTCCGGATGGCCGAAATGTTTCGCCAGGCGCCAGGATCCCTGGCCGAGCAGGCCGCCGAAGCCCTTTCCGGATGCCGCCTCCTCCACCAGGGCCACCATGGCGGCGGCGTTTCCGAAGTGCAGGTCGTATCCCACGGTCTCCCGGTCCACGTGGCCTTTTTCGTAGAGTTCCATGGCACAGGCGATGGTACTGCCCAGGGAGATGGTGTCCATGCCCAGCTCGTTGCAGAGGTAGTTCGCTTTGGCGATGGCGTCGATGTCGTCCACGCCGCAGTCCGCTCCGAAGGACCAGGTGGATTCGTACTCGGGGCCTTCACCTTCCCCCGTGAAGGGCGCCTCCGCGAAGGAGACCCTGCCGCAGCCGATGGTGCACCCGAAGCACCCTTTGTTGCGGTGGAGCCTTGTGTCGCGCTGCGTCTCGCCCCCGGTCCGGTCCGCGCCGTCGAAGATGCCGGTCTGGAAGTTGCGCGTGGGAAGGGCTCCGGATTGGTTGAGAATGTTCACCAGCACGTTCGTGCCGTAGAGGGGAAGCCCGCCGGATGTTACCGGATGGGCCGCGAGCTTGGCTCGGGCGCGTTTCACCGCGTCCAGGAAAGCCTCCCGATCTGCGACTCTCACGCCCTTCGTGCCCCGGACGACCACGGCCTTGAGGTTCTTGGAGCCCATGACCGCCCCGACGCCGCCCCGCCCCGGTGCGCGGTGTTTGTCGTTGATGATGTTCGCTAGAAGGACACCGTTTTCCCCGGCGGGACCGATGCAGGCCACCTTGGCTTCCGGGTCCGTCTCGGCGAGAAGCAGATCCGTGGTCTCGTGGGTGTTCTTCCCCCAGAGCGCGGAGGCGTTCCGGAGTTCCACTCTGTCGTTGTAGAGGAAAAGGTACACCGGCTTGGGTGCTTTTCCTTCGAGAATGATCATGTCCCAGCCGGCGAATTTCAGCTCTGGCCCCCAGTAGCCGCCGGAGTTGGAGGCGGCTATGGCTCCCGTGAGCGGGCTTTTGGTCACCACGTTGAAGCGCCCGGCGGAGGTCGCCAGGGTGCCCGTGAGCGGGCCCGTGACGAAGAGGAGCTTGTTCTCCGGCGAGAGCGGGTCCATCGCCGGATCCGTCTCATCGATGAAATAGCGGGTGCCCAATCCCCGGGCGCCCAGATAGTCCCTTGCCGCGTCCTCCTTCAGGTCCTCCCGACGGAAGGTTCCGTCGGTGAGATTCACCCGCAGAACGTTGCCGATCCAGCCGAACATCACTCCGTCACCTCCCCGAGGGCAGCGGCCATTTTGGCCGCGAAGTTCCGTTTGCGCTGCAGGTTCACCGTTTCGGCGGGAAGATATTCGATGGCTTTGGTGGGACAGAAGGCGGTGCACTGCGGATCGCCTTCGCACTGGTCGCACTTGAGTACGGACCTGTTCGGGCGATGGTAGACGATGTTGCCGAAGGGACAGGCCATGACGCACATACGACAGCCGATGCATTTTTCCCTGTCCACCTGCACGACTCCCTCGGCGTTGCGGCTCAATGCCCCGGTCTTGCAGACCTTCACGCACGCCGCGTCCTCGCATTGAAAACAGGTCATGGGAATGTTCTGTCCCTTGTCGAACCTGTGGACGGCAATGCGGGACACGGCGGGACGGAACTCTCCCTCCTTGCAGAAGGAGCATGCCAGCTCGCAGCTCCCGCAGCTGATGCACCTCTCGGGCGTTACCAGAAGAACTTTTTCCATGGTGCGTGGTTCCCCCTTTCTGACCGACTGCTTCTCGGCGGAATACGCTCGGCTCGGATGGAACCCCCTTGCGATGACGAGCCTCCCCCCTTCGCTGTAGGCTGCGCTCTCTACTCTCCAAAAACAAAGGGAGACCGCAGACAATGCGGTCTCCCTTCTTTGCGAACGCGGCAGGGGTAGGGATCGCTCCCCGCCCCCAATGCCCGGGTCTCCTCGGTGAGGCGGCTCGGATCGAAGGTGCTCTCTATGGCGTCGTCGCGGTGACGCGCGCGTTTTTTCCTCCCGGGAAAGCTAGCGGTCCTTCACTTCCTCCAGAGTGAAGGACTGCCCTGCCCGAATCCTTCGGCAGCGTGGGCAGAATCGTTCCTCCTCCGGGGAGAGCGCATCGGAGGGATGCCCTGCCCTCAGGAAGGCAAGCTGCTCCTCCGTCGCAAAGGGCTCTCCGCAGTGTTCACAGCACACGAGGGCGAAGTCACGCCCCCAGATGCGCCGATGGCCGTCCTTCTCCTCCCAGGAGATGTGTCCCGTGGGGCACACTTCCGCACAGGCGAGGCACCCCACACAGGTGGCGGCGGCCTCTCCGAAGGGGGGCGTGGTTTTCCGATCCCATCCTCTGAGGGCAAAACCAAGGGCGTCTGTTCCGTTCGCGGAACAGGCCCGGATACAGCGACCGCAGCGGATGCAGAGTTCCTTTTCGAGGGCGGGGAGTCGTCCGTCCGGAAGCACGTTCTCCTCCGCCGCAAGCCGTCGGATGGCGGCGGAATCACCGTTGCGCCGGAGAAGGAGCCGGATGACGAAGTTCCGTGCGGCCCGGACGCGCTCCGTGTCGGTGCGCACCTCCAGACCTTCTTCGTTCACGGGAAACATGCAGGACGCCACCAGCCTGACCGTTCCCCGGCGGTGCAGCTCCACCATGCAGACCCGACAGGCCCCTTCGTGAGGCAGACCTTCGTGGCGACACAGGGTCGGAATGGAGGCGCCCGCAAGGACCGCGGCGTCATAGAGCATTGTTCCGGATTCTACGGAGACGGTTTTTCCATCGACCGACAGAGTCTTCATCGCGTCGTTCCCTCCCTGGGGGCCGCGGCGAGCGCGCCGAACGCACAGGTGTCCAGGCAGGCACCGCAGCCGATACAGCTCGTGGGGTCCACGGAGTGGACTTTTTTGGTCTCTCCCGAGATCGCTCCGGTGGGGCAGGTTCGTTTGCAGGCGCCGCAGCCCACGCAGGATTCCCGGGCGATGCGGGAGACGTAAAGTCCCCTGCAGACGCCGGCGCGGCAGAAGTGGTTCTCCTCGTGTTCGCGGTACTCTTCGGAGAAAAAGCGGAGCGTGGAGAGGACGGGATTGGCCGCGGTCTGTCCCAGCGCACAGAGTGCCGTGTCGGACAGCGCCCGCCCCATCTCCTCGAGGCGGCGGGCGTCGCCGGGGCGTCCCCGTCCTTCCGTGAGGTCTCTCAGAATGGCGAGGATCGCCTGTAGCCCTTCCCTGCAGGGCACGCACTTACCGCAGGATTCCTCCGCGAGGAATCCGATGAAATAGCGGGCCACGTCCACCATGCAGGTACGCTGGTCCATGACGATCATGCCCCCGGAACCCATCATGGAGCCTTCTTCCACGAGTCGGTCGAAGTCCACGGGCAGGTCCAGCTTTTCCTCCGGAAGACATCCTCCCGAAGGGCCGCCGGTCTGGACGGCTTTGAAACGCCCCCTGCCGAGAACACCTCCGCCAAGGCCGAAGACGATCTCCCGCAGGGAAGTTCCCATGGGAACCTCCACAAGGCCGCTGTGCCGCACCTTTCCCACGAGGGAGAAGACCTTCGTTCCGGGACTTCCGGAGGTGCCCTTGCTCCGGTATGCCTTTTCTCCCCGAAGGAGCACCAGCGGTACGTTGGCCCAGGTCTCCACGTTGTTCAGCACGGTGGGGCAGTTCCAGAGCCCTCTTTCGGTGGAGCGGATGTACTTCACCCGGGGCTCCCCGGCACGTCCCTCGATGGAGGCCATGAGCGCCGAGGATTCGCCGCAGACGAAGGCACCGCCGCCGCGGCAGATCTCCAGGTCGAAATCCATGCCGCTGCCAAGGATGTTCCGGCCCAGGAGCCCCCTCTCTCGGGCCTGGGCGATGGCCCGGCCCAGATGCTCCACCGCCAGGGGATATTCCGCCCGGACATAGAGAAAGCCCTTTCGTGCTCCCACGGCGTGGGCGCCGATGAGCATGCCCTCGAGAACGCTGTGGGGATCTCCCTCCATGAGACTGCGGTCCATGAAGGCTCCGGGATCTCCCTCGTCCCCGTTGGCGATGACGAACCGGTGCGTTCCCGAGGCGCGGCGGCAGGATTCCCACTTGGCCCCCGTGGGAAACCCTCCGCCTCCCCGCCCTCGGAGTCCCGACGCGACGACGGTCCGGACGACCTCTTCGGGTTCCATGGAGAGGGCCGTTCCGAGGGCTCGATATCCTCCGGTGCGGATGTAGTCGTCGATCTCTTTCGGGTCGATGTGGCCGCAGCGATGGAGAACCTGACGGTCCTGACCGGCGTAGAAGGGGGTCTCTTTTTCCGAGAGGCAGACCTTCCCCGAGGCGTCCCGGTAGAGAAGGCGCTCCACGGGAATGCCGCCGAGCACCGTGGACTCCAGGATTTCCGCAACATCACCGGGCTGCACCCTCCGGTAGAGAATACCCCCCGGCTCCACCACCACCAGCGGTCCTTCCTCGCAGAAGCCGTGGCATCCCGTGGTCTCCGCCCGGAAGTCCACGCCGAGGGTGAGTCCCCGACGAGCCGCCTCGGTTTCAAAAGCGGCTTTCACGTGTGCGCTGCCTCCGGCGAGACATCCCGTGCCCGCGCAGATCCGGACCCGTGCGCCCTCTGCCCGGCGCGCCTCCAGCTCCCGGCGACGATGTTCCAGGTCCTCCAGGTTCTCAAACCGCATGGTCGCGCTCCTTCTCCAGCATGGACGCTACCCTGGCCGGTGTCATCGCTCCGTAGGGCGTGTCCTCCACCATCACCACCGGTGCCAGCGCACAGGCCCCGAGACAGTTCACGGTCTCCAGAGAAAAGGCACCGTCCTCGGTGGTGTCTCCGGGCGCGATTCCGAGGGCGTTCTCCAGCGCTTCGAGGACCCCCGGGGCGCCCCGGAGGTGACAGGCCGTTCCCATGCAGACCTTCACGGTCTTTCTGCCTTTGGGGACAAGGCTGAGGGCCTTGTAGAACGTCGCCACCCCGTAAACCCGGCTCTCGGGAATGCCCATGTGCGCCGCGACGCGCACCATAGCCTCCCGGGGGATGTGCCGGAAGGCCGCCTGGATGTCCTGGAGCGCTGCGAGGAGATACCGGGGGTGGGCGGGATGTCGGGCGAGGATGGCATCCAGGTCCGGGCAGGATGGCGCGGAAAGTGTGTCACAACTGCGAGGCATGGGAGATCACCGTTCCTTCTCAAAGAGTGTTCCCAACGTCACAAATATACGCTTCTTTCCGGTTTTTTCCACCTCAAATTTGATGATTTTTTATATATATGTTAGATAAAGAAAAGTTACGCTCATCCAAGTGAGGGTGATTTCCCACAAAATGATTTACTCTGTGATGGAGACACCTGCGCAGTTTGTGAAAAAAAGACCCATGCGTGGTGAAGGGTTGTTGTGTTGCGGTGGGAAAATGCCGTGGAAAGTGATTTTTCGACATGGAAACGAGGGAATGACGAAGNNTTCTTTGTGGTTCGGAATTGCGGGCAGGATCTCGGACCTCTCTGCGAGAGAGGAGCGCTCGCGGCAGCGTGAGAGAGAAACGTGCGCGGCCAAAAAAGAACGCGACAAGGGGGGGAGCGTGTCTCCCCCCTCGTCGATCTGTCTCAGCCTCCGCCCACCACGGGGAAGATGGAGACTTCGTCGCCTTCCTTGAGAGGTGTGTCACCGCCTCCCGTGTGGGCGATGTGGCGGCCGTTCACGAGGACGATGAGCTCTCCCGAGACGTCGTC
>DIMS01000017.1:12149-12351 GCA_002425685.1 Synergistaceae bacterium UBA5560
CTTCGAGGATTTTCGCACGGAACGCATCGTCGTACCGGTCTGCCAAGACGTGCAGAAGAGCCCTGACGGACGGTGCCGCAGGAAGCTCGATCTGCCGCTCTTTCGTCATGTCCCGGATCAGACTGAAGAACGTCACCTGTACCAAGGGACGTCCGCCCTTTTCAGCTCAGAGGGAAAGCCCGAGTTCGGCGAGCTTCTCCTT